>DATDJA010000473.1:0-4836 GCA_036520795.1 Candidatus Limnocylindrales bacterium | reverse complement strand
CCCACGGCCGCCGAGATGTCGCCCAGCCGGTTGCCCGGTTGCGCGGCGGCGATCCCCGCGGCGAGCGCCCGCTCCGCGGTCTCGATCTGGCGCAGGTCATCGTCGCGCGGCGACCCGACCGGGATCGTGATCGCGGAGTCGGCGACCCAACCGTCGACCTCCGCGGCAAAGTCGAGGCTGACGAGGTCCCCGTCCCGCAGCCGCCGGTCGTGCGGCAGCCCGTGGAGCACCGCGTCGTTGACCGAGACGCACAGCACCTTGCCGAACGGCATCGCGCCGAACGAGGGGTGGTAGTCGATGTAGCAGCTCGTTGCGCGCTGCTCGCGGATCATCGCGTGGGCGATCCGATCGAGCTCAAGCACGTTGACGCCGACCCGGGTCCGCTCGGCGAGCTCCGCAAGCACCGCCGCGACGAACCGCCCTGCGGGTCGCATCGCCTCGATCTCGTCGCGGCTCCGGAGCTCGATCACGCCCTGATCGTAGCGAAGACCGGCGTCGCGCCGGATGCCCTGTTGGACCCCCCGGGGTAGATTCGGGGACGGTGCACGCTCACCCGATCCCCGACGACCGCCCCATGCCGCGCCGGCGAGTGCCGCGCGAGCTGATCGTGGTCGTCCTCGGCTCGCTGCTCGTCCTGGCGGTCCTCCTCGTGCCGGACCTCATGCCGCCGCCGGACGAGACCACCCCGCCCGTGGTCGCGCTCCACGGTCGCATCGTGTCCGTCGCCCTGCCCAACGCGACGAGCGTCGACGAGGGTGCTCCGCCCGTGCCGACCGCCAAGGTCCTCATCCTCGAGGGTGCGCGTCAGGGGGAGGTCCTCGACGCCCAGATCGAGGGACCGGGCGGCTCGCAGCTGATCGGCGACTACAAGCCCGGCGACGAGGTGGTGGTCTCGATCACCCGCAGCGCCGACGAGGCGGCACCGTACATCGCCGTCGCCGATCGCTGGCGGGTGGTCCCGCTCGGGCTGCTCGTCGGACTGTTCGCGCTGGCCGTCGTCGCCGTCGGCGGCTGGCGCGGCGCGCGGGCGCTCGTCGCCCTCGGGCTCACCATCGCGATCATCCTCAAGATCCTGCTCCCGCTGATCATCCGGGGCGTACCGCCGTTGCCGCTCGCGGTCGCTGCGGCCGCCGGCATCACCGCGATCACGATCCTGCTGACCGAGGGGCGCTCGCGGGCGAGCCTCGCCGCCATCCTCGGCACATCCGCCGCCCTCGCGATCGCCGGCCTCCTCGCCGCCGCTGCCACCGCGGCCGCCAGCTTCACCTACTCGGCCGGCTCCGACCTCGCGTTCCTGGTCACGCTCAGCGGTTCCGGCCTCGATCTCCGGGGCGTGCTACTGGCCGCGATGCTCCTGGGCGCGGTAGGGGTGCTCGACGACGTGACGGTGACGCAGGCGGTCGTGGTCGAGGAGCTCGCCGCGCGTAGCCCGCTGCGGGGTCGGGCCCTGTTCATGAGCGCGCATGCGATCGGCCGCTCGCACATCGGGGCGACCGTCAACACGCTGTTCTTGGCTTATGTCGGCGCCGCGCTGCCGCTGCTGGTCGTGCTGCTGGTGAGCCATCCACCCCTCGCCCTCGTCACCAACAGCGAGGACATCGCGACCGAGATCGTGCGCACGCTGGCCGGCAGCCTCGGGATCGTCGCGGCCGTGCCGTTGACCACGTTCATCGCGACCACGCTCGTGGGCCGCGACCGGCCAACGGAGGCCGGCGAGGACCCGGCGGCTCCGCAGCGTCGTTCGTCCTGGCCGGTCGTGGGCGTTGGCGTGGTCGTGCTCCTCCTGCTCGGGGCGACGGCGATCCTCCCGGCGACCCAGCCCGGGCGTCCTCCGCTCGCGACCGAGCCGCCCTTTCAGGCGCCGCCTGACGACGGCCTCGGCTTCCTGGGCACGCCGCCATCGGACTATGTCGCGCCGCCGACCGACGACCCGGACGGGCATGAACCGGCGCTGGCCGAGCTCGGCTATCCGGTGCCGATCTCGATCGGGACGCAGACCGTCGGGACCGCCGCGGTCGATGAGGCTTCCGTCACCGGCAAGGCCTTGCACAAGGTCAAGGTCGTTGTCTCGTACGCCGCGATTGGGACCTGGCCGCTCGATCCGGGCGTCTGGGAGATCCTGACCTCGGACGGGACGGAGATCCCGCTGACCCCGACGCCCGCGATGAGCGGCACCCTCGAGGCCGGTGACGACGCGACATTCACGCTGACGGGAGAGACGTCGAAGCGCCTGCGCGACGCCTTCGTCGCCTACCGCGACTCGCCGGAGACGTTCGCCTTCCTGGTGGCGCTGCCGTAGCTGGCGCCACCCGGTCGTGGTCGTTGGTCAGACATATGCCGCGTCCGCGTAGTCCCAGGCCCGAATCGACGACGCCTCGATGAGCACGACGACACCCCCGTCCTGCAAGTAGTCGGCCGGCGCGGCCCCGGGATCGTGGGCTTCGACGTAGCGGCGGACGATGTCGGCGCCCACGGACCTGTAGTCCTCGCTCGAGGTCCGGCCCACGCCCTGGACCTCGATCCCTCGATACGGGTGCTCGTTTTCGGCGACGAGCATGCTGCAGCGCGGATCGCGCTCGAGCATCGCGATCTTCCGGTCGCCACCGGGCATCTGGAAGTAGAACGATCCGTCCTTGAACAGGTGCCAGACGGGCGTCAGGAGGATCGATCCGTCCGCACGATGCAAGCCCAGGATGGCGTTCAACGGACGATCCAGGAGATCGCCGAGGTCGCCCGGCTTGAGGTTCCGTCGCACCGCGGAAGTGTAGTGCGCGACGCGGCGACCAGCGCCTATGCCTCGCCCGCCTCCTGGTCGGCGCGGAGCACCTCGTCGACGGCCCGGTCGGCCATGTCGCGCGCGACCGGATGGCCGGTGACCGCGCCCAGGAACTCCCGGCGCCCGAGGATCAGTAGCTCCGTCTCGACCGCCGCCGTGATGGTCGCGGTCCGCGGCACGTCGCGCAGCAGTGCGATCTCACCGAACCCGTCGCCGACCGCATCCAGCCGCCGCACCGGATGGTCGTGACGGGTGACGTCGACCGCGCCCGAGGCCAGCACGTAGAACTGGTCGCCCGGATCGCCCTCGCGGATGATCGTGGTCCCGCCGGGGACCGTCAGCCACGAGGCGGCGCGGCCAAGGGACTCCAGGGACGGTGGGTCCAGCACCTCGAACATGCGGAGCTTCAGCAACAAGCCGATGGCGCGCACCGGGACGTCGGCGCGTCGGTCGATCGACCGCAGGCCGGGCGATGTCAGCAGGAGCAGGAGCGGGAGCATCGCCGCGAACACGACGACCGACCACTGGAGGCCGGCCAGCGCCACGACCACCGGCACCAGGATCGACCCGACGGCGAGCGCGGCCATCATCAGGCCCTCGAGGATGCCGAACACCCGCGCCAGCACCTCGTCCGCGACCGCGCGCTGGAGGACCGTCCGCCCGGCGACGTCCATCACCGCCAGCCCGACGCCGCCGACCACCAACACGAGCGGCGCCACAGCGCCCGGCGCGAACGCGATCACCGCGAACGTGAGGCCCCACAGCAGCCCACTCGCAAGCAGCACCGGCGCGATGTGCGGCCGCCCGATCAGCCCGAACGCCGCCGCGCCGCCGATGATCCCTCCGGCCCCGATCGCCGCCGACAGGATCGCGGCCCCTGAGTCGCCGGTTTGGTACAGCTCGATCGCGAGAAGCACGAACAGCACATCGGTCACGCCGATCATCAGTTGCCGCGCCGACAGGATCGCCACGACCAGGCGGGCGTCGCCGTCAGCGGCCAGCGCCCGGAACCCGCCGAGGACCGCCAAGCCGGTGGACGCATCGCGTTCATCGTCCGCCGAAGCAACCAACAGCCCGGCCGGCCGAAGACCGGCGACGAGCAGCGCCCCCAGGCCGGCCACGCAGGCCATCACCGCGAGCACGGTTCCGGGCACCGCGAAGAGCAGGATCGCCGCCGCGGTCAGCGGACCCAGGAGCAGCCCGGCCGCCTCGGCGATGCTCGTGGCGGCGTTGGCCGCGGTCAGCTCCGAGGGGCTGCGGGCGAGGGTGGGGAGCAGGGCGTTGTGGGTCGGTCGGATCATCGACAGCGGCATCACCACCGAGACGGCTGCGGCATAGACGAGCAGTGGCGGCCAGCCGGCCAGCATCCCGAACCCGGTGAGGCCGGTCAGGAGCGCCAGCAGCCCGTACGCCACGAACAGCACCTTCTCGCGCCGGAACCGGTCGCTGAGCGTCGCGGCCGGCGGTGCGAACAGGGCCGCGGGCACCAGCTGGACGAGCGCGACCACGCCCACCGACGCCGGGCCGGTGGCCTCGTACGCGTACAGGAGGATCGCGACCCAGCTCCCGTACTCGACCGCGCCGAACGCGAGGAACGCCAGCCCGACCCGGCGCAGCGACGGGTTGTGCAGCACCTCCGCGGCGACACGCAGGGTCGCCCGCACCCGACCGACGAAGCCTGTCATCCGGCCCCAGTGTGCCAGCCGAGGTGCGCCCACCGGGCCGCCGTCTTGGCGGGTGAGCGCAAGGCAGGGGACAATGGCCCCATGGCGATCCTTACCGCCGACGAGCTCGCGTCCGTCCGCCGCGAGTATCGGTCGGCATCACTGCTGCCGGCGCGGACCTATCACGACCCCGCGGTCCTCGACTGGGAGCACGAGAACATCCTGCGGCGCGACTGGCTCGCGGTCGCCCGTGCGGAAGAGCTCCCCGAGTCGGGCAGCTTCCTCGTCCGCGACGTGCTGGGCGAGAGCGTCATCCTCGTCCGCGGCCGGGACGACGAGATCCGGGCCTTCTACAACGTCTGCCGCCACCGGGGGACCGCAGTCGAAGAGCGGGAC
>DATDJA010000472.1:0-2984 GCA_036520795.1 Candidatus Limnocylindrales bacterium | reverse complement strand
GGCCGCAGGTGACGGCGACGATCAGGCCGCCGACGACCGCCGCCCGCGTCCGCTGAAGGATCAGCCCGAGGCCGATGCCGATCAGGATCAGCGGCCACAGCTGCCAGACGCGCCGGATCACCTCCGGATCCACGGCCCCCGCCTGGACGAGGAGCGGAACGGACCCGGCGACGATGAGGAAGACGCCCCAGCCGAGCATTCCTCGATTGATGTGCACGGATTCACCTCCGAGCCGATTGGCCGGCCGAGGATATGATCGCCGGACTGCGCAAGGTTCGCGAGGGCCAATTGTCGCAATCCGGGCGCGCTAGCCTTGCCGGATGAGCGAGCCCCGCCGTTTCGACGCCGTCCTGTTCGACCTGGACGGGGTCCTCGTCGACAGCGAGCCGTGGTGGAACGACGTGCGGATCGCCTTCGCCGGCGCCCACGGTCGACGCTGGACCGACGACGATCACCACGCGGTGATGGGCGCGAACTCCCGCGGCTGGGCGATCACCATGCGCGATCGGCTGGAGCTCGATGGGATGAACCTGGACACGATTCAGGACGCGGTGGTCGCGGGCGTGGTCGAGCGCTATCGGACCGAGCCACCGCCGGTGATCCCCGGCGCCACCGAAGCCGTGCGCCGGATCGCCGCCCAGGTGCCCGTCGCGATCGCGTCATCGGCCCACCCCGACGTCATCGCCGCCGCGATCGACGCGCTCGGGCTGCGCGACGTCCTGGGCGCGATCGTGTCCTCGGACGACGTGCCGCACGGCAAGCCGTCCCCGGATGTCTACCTTGCCGCCGCCTCGCAGCTGGGGGTCGAGCCCGCCCGCTGCCTCGTGGTCGAGGACTCCGTCAACGGCGTCAAGGCGGGCAAGGCCGCCGGGATGTTCGTGGTCCTGGTGCCCAACGAGAGCGTGCCGCCGCGCCCCGGGACCGCGGACCTGGCCGATCTCGTCATCGAGCGCCTCGCCGACCTCGACCCAGGGCGCGTCGCGGCCTGATCGGGCGCCGCCCGAGTCCGTAGACTGCGGCGGTGGCCACGCCCCTCACGGCCGGTCCCGTCTACCGGCCGATCCGCGTCCGGATCGCGCGGCTCATCTCCGCCATCCTCGTGCGGAGCGTGGTCCGGCTGCGGTTCGAGGGAAGAGATCGCCTGCCCGGCGGACCCGCGATCTACGTGTCGAACCACCTCAACTGGGCTGACCCAGTGGTCCTCCTCGCCGTGCTGCCCGGGCGTCCGAAGGTCGCGCTGTTCGGCCCCAAGGAAGAGGACATGGGCCAGGGAGGACGCAACCGGCTCATCGTGTGGACGGGCATCTCCATCCCGTATCGGCCGGCCAAGACCGACCTGATCGAAACGACCCGCCGGGTCCAGCGCGTGCTCGCGGACGGCTGGGTGATCGTGATCATGGGGGAGGGGAGGATCCACCGCGGCGAGCGCGAGCTGCTGCCGCTCGCCGACGGCTGCGCCTACTTCGCGCTGCGGGCCGGCGTCCCGGTGGTCCCGATCGCGATCAACGGCACGAGCTGGCTCGGCTTCGGGCGGCGGGTCCGGGTGCGCGTCGGCACGCCGATCCCCGCCGAGGGCCGCGCGACCCGCGAGGCGGTCGACGCCCTCACCGCACGCACGACAGATTCGCTGCGTGCGTTGGTCGCGGACTTCCCCGATCCGCCGCCGCCCGGGCGCTTCGGGCGCTGGCTGACCGAGCTGTTCAACGACTGGCCGGAGGGCGCACGGCCGGAGCTCGGCGACGGCGATGGTGCCGGGACCGAACGCGCGGATCCCGGGGTCCCGCCGCCCGCGAGCTGAGGCCTGCGTATGGCATCCTGCTGGCGACGACCGAACGCCAGGAGGATTCGTGGGCGCCACCGGCCTCTCCACCGACGCGAAGGAATACCGCTCGAGACTCGACGGGCAGGAAGACGCCCAGATCGACGCGTGGGTCGCCGAGCTGATGCGTGACGTCGTGATCCGGCGTGGGATCGTCAAGGTCGTGGACGACTTCCGCCGCGCGACCCGCCTGAGCGAACCTGAATTCGAACGGGTGTTCGCTTCCGGAGGCGGGGCACCGGCGGCGGTCGGCCACGATGCGCAGGGCCGGCTGATCGTGCCCACCATCACGCTCTGGGCGCTCGTGCCAGGGCTGCGGGCCCAGGTCGCCGACGCCCGACAGCGCCTCATCGAGTACCTCGTCGCGAACTTCAACGAGCTCGTCTACGTCTGACGACGGACGCGCCGTCGACCCGCTCACGGCGTTCGACGAACCTCCCGAGGACGAGCCGCGGCGGCCGCGGCGCTCATGGTGGGCGACTGCCGTCGGCGTGGCGCGGCTGGTCCACCCGTTCCCGTCGATCCTCGACGGGGTCGTGGTCGCTCTCGTGGCCCTCGTGGCCGGCGGCGATACCGCGACGGCCGTCCGTCTCGGGCTGTCGATGATGGCGTTCCAGTTCGCGATCGGGGCCCTCAACGATCTGGTCGATGCGCCGGTAGACCGGATCGGCAAGCCTGACAAACCGATCCCGGCGGGTCTGGTCACGCCGTCGGCCGTGCGGGGGATCGTCGTGGGATCCGCGTTGATCGGGCTCGTGCTGGCCGCGCCCGGCGGGCTCGCGCTGCTGGTGATCGGGGTCGTCGGGCTCTCGATCGGGGCCTGGTACGACCTGCGGGCGAAGGGCACGACGCTCTCGTGGCTCCCGTTCGCGATCGGGATCCCGCTCTTGCCCGTGTTCGGCTGGTACGGGGCGGTTGGCTCGCTGCCGGGCGTGTTCCTGGTCCTCGTGCCCGCGGCGGCGAACGCCGGCACGGCCCTGGCCATCGCCAACGCGGTGGTCGACATGGAGCGGGACGAGGCCGCGGGGATCGAGTCGATCGCGCTCTCACTCGGCGCTCGGCGCTCCGGTTGGCTGATCGTCGGGCTGCAGGGCGTCGTGGCTGCCCTCGCCCTGGGTACGGCGGCCGTCGTCGGCGCCCCTGCTGGCTGGGCCGCGGCCGTCCT
>DATDJA010000471.1:0-7765 GCA_036520795.1 Candidatus Limnocylindrales bacterium | reverse complement strand
TCGTCGAGGTTGAGGACCACGGCGCCCGCCGGATCGACGAGCTCGGCGAGACGCCGCTTCACCCGTCGGTAGGCCTCGATCGACCCGTGGCGGTCAAGGTGGTCGGAGGTGACGTTGGTGTAGACCGCGACGGTCGTGCCCCGTGACAGCGCCGGCAGCTGGAGCTCCGAGAGCTCGATGACGACCCGGTGATCCGCGGTGAGCTCGGGCAGGCGCTCGATCAGCGGGACGCCGATGTTGCCGCCCAGGACCGCCGGATGGAGCGGGTCCGCGGCGAGGATCGCGTGGGTCAGCGCCGACGTCGTCGTCTTGCCCTTGGTGCCGGTCACACCGACGGTCGGCGCGGGGCACAGCCGGAGGAACAGGTCCGCCTCCGCGACCAGCGCCGGTGTGTCCGCATCGCCCGCCGCCCGCCGGGCGACCAGCGCCTGGAGCTGCCCGCGCAGGCGCGGTTCGGTCGTCGGGTAGTCGGCGGTGATGGAGGGAGACGTCGCGACCAGGGCGGCCCCGGCCCAGGTGCTCGCCGGGTCAACGTCCGGGCCCAGCCGCAGGGTCACCGCGCGGTCGCCGAGCTGGGCGATGCCCCGCTCGAGCTCCGCGGCTGGCCGGCCGTCGTAGATCGTCACCCGGGCGCCGGCGTCGGCGAAGAAGCGCGCCAGGGCGATCCCGCTGCGCGCCAGCCCGAGCACCGTCACTGGGCGGTCCGCGAGCGCTCCGCCGCGCACGTCCTCGAGGCGCAGGGCGTCGAGATCGATCGGGCGTGCGGCCGTCATGTCGGGCGTCGGCATCTCAGGCGAGGGCATTGATCGAGGCCAGGAAGAGCGTCACGCCGAGCAGGCCGGACAGGATGCCCACGATCCAGAAGCGGAGCGTGATCTTCTCCTCGTCCCAGCCACCCAGCTCGAAGTGGTGGTGGAGCGGGGCCATCCGGAACACGCGCTTGCCGCCGGAGAGCTTGAAGTAGCCGATCTGGATAATGTCGGACAGCGTCTCGAGCACGAAGATCAGCCCGATGATCGGCAGCACCAGGATCTGGCCGGTGATCAGGGCGATGACCGCGAGGGTCGCGCCCAGGGACAGCGAGCCCGAGTCGCCCATGAACACCTGGGCCGGGTGGACGTTGAACCACAGGAACCCGAGCAGCGCGCCGATGATCAGCGCACAGAACAGCGCGATCTGCGGCTGGGCCGGCACGTTGAGCAGCGCGATGATCAGGAACGAGACGAACGCGAACGCGAGTGTCCCGCCCGCGAGGCCGTCGAGCCCGTCGGTGATATTGACGCCGTTCGACGAGGCGACGATCGCGAACGCCGCGAAGAAGATGTAGACGACGGGGTCGATGGGCACGTCGCCCAGGAACGGGACCCGGATGCCGGTGATCTGGTAGGTGTTCTGGATCTGGTAGGCGACCACGAGCGCCACCACGGACTGCCACAGCAGCTTCTGGCGGACCCGGATTCCCTCGCCCGTCCTGGCGTTGAGGTAGTCGTCGGCGGCGCCGAGCAGGCCGACGAACGCGAGCGTCGCCAGCGGCGCGATGACGCCGCCCTGGGGCGGCCAGCGCATGACCAGGAAGATGATCACGACCACGACGATCACGAGCAGCCCGCCCATCGTCGGCGTCCCGCCCTTGGCAAGGTGGCTCTGCGGCCCCTCCTCGCGGATCTGCTTCGCGAAGCCGAGGTGGCGCAGCAGCCGCATGTATGGCGGCATCAGGATCACGACGAGCGCGAACGCCAGCAGCAGCCCCTGGATCAGCTCGAGGGTCACGTCCCGGTCTCCGGCCCGCCCAGGCGGGCGATCAGCCCGTCGACCACGCGTTCGAGCTCGACGCCGCGCGACGCCTTGACGAGGACCGCGTCGCCCGGACGCACGACGGCGGCCGCCGCGCTGACGGCGGCCGCGGCGTCCGCGACGGCGATGACCGAGTCCGCGGACATGCCGGCGTCGAGCGCGCCGACGACGATCCCGCGCGCCCGGCCGCCCGGCTCGCCGTCGACGACGACGATCGTGTCGAGCGCGCCACCGGCGGCCCGGCCGATCTCGAGGTGGGCCGCGTCGTGGGCATCGCCCAGTTCGCGCATCTCGCCCAGCACGGCGATGCGGTGCTCGGCGGGGAGGCCGGCCAGGAGCTCGAGGGCCGCGAGCATCGAGCCCGGGGCGGCGTTGTAGGCGTCGTCCACGACGACGACGCCGCCGGCGAGGATGACCGCCGACCGGTGCGGCGCCCGTGATGGCGTCGCGAGCCCGGGGACGACCTCATCGAGGGTCATGCCGGCGGCCAGCCCGGCCGCGGTGGCGGCCAGCGCGTTGTGGACGGCGAGGCGCCCGAGGGCCGCGATCTCCACGGTTCGTTCGCCGACGGGCGTGACGAGCCGGAAACGCATCCCGTCGAGTCCCCGCGATTCGACACCGACGGCGCGGACGTCGGCGTCGTCGGCGAAGCCGTAGGTGACCGTCCGGGCGCTCGTCCGGCCGGCCATCGGACGCACGCGCTCGTCGTCCGCGTTGAGGATCGCAAGCCCGCCGTCGGCGGCCGACGGCAGCGCCTCGAGCAGCTCGGCCTTGGCGTCAACGATCGCCTCCAGCGACCCGATCCGCGACTGGTGGACCGGCTGGATCGCGGTCACGATGCCGATCGACGGTCGCCCGATCGCCGCCAGGTCGCGGATCTCGCCCCCGACGTACATCCCCATCTCGAGGACCGCGGCGCCATGCTCGGGCCCGAGGCGGAGGACCGTGAGCGGCAGGCCGACCTCGTTGTTCTGGTTGCCCTCGGTCCGCAGCGTCTCGAACCGGCGCTCGAGCACCCCCGCGACGGCCTCCTTGGTCGAGGTCTTGGCGATGCTGCCGGTGATCCCGACGACGAGCGGGTCGAACCGGCGCCGCCAGGCGGCCGCCACGGCGTGCAGCGCCCGGAGCGGTTGATCAACGAGCACGACGGTGACGTCGCCCAGCGAGTCGATGGCCGGCTCACCGGCGGTGGCGTCCGGGAGGCGTCCGACGATCAGCGCCGCCGCGCCCGCCGCGACCGCGTCGGCCAGATACCGGTGGCCGTCGGTGCGCTCGCCGGCCAGGGCGACGAACAGCATGCCGGGCCCCACCAGGCGCGAGTCGACCGCGCCCCCGCGGATCGGGCGGTCGCTGCGCCGCAGCAGCCTGCCGCCGGCGGCGGCAAGGAGGTCGGTGGCGGTGAGCGCGGGGGTGTCGCCCGACCGTCCGAGGTCCGTCACGGTCGCGAGTGTCGCATAGGCCGAGCTCACGGACCGTCCGCCGCGTCGGCCGGGACCCGCGCATCCTCGGGCACCAGGAACGGCGTATTGATCGAGTCGTGGGCGATCCGGCGGAACAGCTCGAACGACATCACGGGCATCTCCAGGTGGCCAAGCCGGACCACCGTCGGCGTGCCCTCCTCGATGCGCACGGCGACGACGAGGTCGGGATGCCCGGTCTTGCGGCCGATGTACCCGACGAACGAGTAGTTGAATTTGTTGACCTTCCAGGCCTGCTTGTCGGCGTCCCAGATCTGTGCCGTGCCGGTCTTGCCGCCGACCTCGAAGCCCGGGATCAGCGTCCGCGTGCGGTAGAAGTCGACCTTCGCGATCACGTGCTTCATCAGCCGCTGGAGCGTGTCCGAGAGCCCGCCGGTCATCACCCGCCCGTGGTAGATCGGGTGGGTCTCGACATCGCCGATGGAGCGGACCACGCGCGGCCGGACGAGCGTCCCGCCGTTGACCATCGCCGCGTACGCCTGCGCGAGCTGAATCGGCGTGACCGCGATCCCCTGCCCGAACGCGCCGTTGGCGAGATCGATCTCGCGCCACGGGGTCACGGCCGGGTCGCGGACGATGCCCGGCACCTCGTTGGCGACGTCGATCCCGGTATTCGTCCCGAACCCCATCTTGCGCCACGTGGCGTACAGGATCCGCGACGACTCGCGGGTGTTGTGGCCGAGCTTGAGCGCCACCTTCGCCGCCACGACGTTGCGCGAGTAGGCGACGGCGTCCTTGAACGCCATCCGGCCCATCGCGTAGTGGTCGGCGTCGTCGACGTGCGCCCGACCGCGATCGACCCAGAGCTTGCCGGTGTCGTTGAGGCGCGTCTGCATCGTGACGGTCCCGCGGCCGATGGCCGCCGTCGCGGTGAGCATCTTGAACACCGAGCCGGGTTCGTAGACGGTCGACACGATCGGGTCGACGAAGCGCTCGGGGGCCAGGCCGGCGATCGCCTGGTAGTCGTTCGCGTCGTACGAGGGGTAGCTCGCGTACGCGACAACCTCGCCCGTGTAGGGGTCCATCACGACCGCCGAGACGCGCTTGGCGCGGTCGGCGATCCATGCCGCCAGGAGCTCCTGTTCGACCGCGACCTGGAGCGAGGCGTCGAGGGTGAGCGTGAGGTCCTGGCCAGCGTAGCCGGGGTCGAGCACGATCGACGAGGCCGGCACCGGGTTGCCGGCGGCGTCCTTCTGGGCGGCCACCACCCGGGGCATCCCGGCGAGCTGGTCCTGGTAGAACTGCTCGACGCCGTACTGGCCCTGGCCGTCGCGGTTGACGAAGCCGAGGATGTGGGCCGCGAGCGTGGTCCGCGGACCGCCGCCAGGCTGGGGATAGACCCGCACCGGCTCCGGCTCCAGCAGCAGCGCGGCGAGCGGCGGGTCCTCGCCCTCGCTATCGGCGCGGATCTGATCGGACAGCGCCGGGTCGAGGTCCCGCGCAAGGATGACGTACTGACGCTCGGACAGCATCCGCGCGGTCAGCTCGTTCGCAGCGTCGCCTTCGAGCCCGAGGATCGTGACGAGCCGCGCCGCGACCTCCGCCCGCCGCTCGGGCGACAGGAGCTTGGGATACGCGGCCAGCCGATCGCGCGAGACGCTGGTGGCCAGGACGACGGTGCCCGTCCGGTCAAAGATGGCGCCCCGGGTCGACGGGATCTCGTAGCGCATCGACGACTGCCGGACCGCCATCGCCGACAGGTCGTCGCGGCGCGAGACCTGCCAGTACGCGAGGCGCATGCCGAGGCTGCCCGCCACCAGCACGAAGGCCAGGAGGACGAGCAGCGCGCGGGCGCGGGAATCGGTCCGGCCAAGCACGACGATCCGGCGCCCCTAGCGCGCCGGGATGACTTCGGGTTCCGGGAGCGGCCCGAGGCCGGCGTCGATCGCGAACTTGCGGATCGCCGGCGCCTTGCCGAGTCGGTTGAGCTCGTTGCGCAGGTCGTCGGCCTGGGCCTGGAGACGCTGCTGCTCGGTTGCGAGCCGGTCCATCTCGTAGCCCGTGGCCGAGAGCCGGATGTCCTGGGACAGCGAGAAGAACGCCCCGGCGAACGCGATCACGATCGCCGCCAGCAGGAGCGCGAGCCGGGACGGGCCACGATGCGCGCGGACCGCCGAACGGACGCGGCGGCGCGGCGGGGCCGGCGCCTGCGCCTCGGCACGGGGCCGACGCGGCAGGACGATGGTGCGCTGCCGCGCCCCCTGGTAGACGGCCACGTCAATCGCCGAGCGCGTAGCGGAGGCGGGACGAGCGGGAATCCATGAAGGAGAGGCGGTCGGTCATGCCGGGCGTGCCGGCCTCGTCGAGGGCGTGCTCGGCCTCGACGGGCTGGTGGTCACGCTGGCTGCGCTCGTGCAGCTCGTGCTGGCGGCGGCCGTAGTTCTTGCGACGGTTCGAATGATGGCGCTTGCTCACGGGACTCCTCCTCCCAAAGCGCGGGCCGGCGTGGGCGCCGGCTGGATCGACCGGGCGGGCAGTGACCGGTCGGCGGGTGTGTCGGCGAACGCGGTACGTCAGTCGATAGCTGCGGGCTCAGGCGGCCAGGCGCTCGGCGGCGCGCAGGCGCGCGCTCCGGGCCCGGGGGTTGGCGTCGATCTCGGCGTCGGTGGGCGTCATCGAGGGCCGGGTCACGAGGCGCAGGCGCGGCGAGTGCCCGCAGACGCAGACCGGGGCCTCGGGCGGACACACACAGCCGCGGCGTTCGGCAGCGATGAACCGCTTGACGATGCGATCCTCGAGCGAGTGGTAGGACAGGACGACAAGGCGTCCGCCGGGACGCAACAGGTCGACGACCGCCGCCAGACCCTCGGCCAGCGCGTCGAGCTCCTCGTTGACCGCGATGCGCAGGGCCTGGAACACGCGCGTCGCCGGGTGGATGCGGCGCCGCTGGCGCGGGTTGCCCGGGGCGACGGTCTCGACGAGCTGCGCGAGGTCCTCGGCGGTCTCTACCGGAGCGGTTGAACGCGCGGCGACGATGGCCTTGGCGATCTTCCAGGCGGACGGCTCTTCGCCGTACTTGCGGAACAGGGCGGCCAGCTCGTCGGCGTCGAGCGTCGCGAGCAGCTCGGACGCGGGCACGCCTCGCGTCGTGTCGAAGCGCATGTCCAGCGGGCCGCCGGTCCGGAAGCCGAAGCCCCGATCGCGATCGGCCAACTGGAACGACGAGAGCCCGAGGTCGAACAGGGCGCCGTCGACGGCAGGAAAGCCGGCCGCGGGGGCGACGCTCGCGAGCTCGCGGAAGTTCGCCTGCCGGAGCACGAGCCGGTCGCCGTACCGTGCGAGGCGCAGCGCGACCCGCTCGATCGCGGCCTGGTCCGCGTCCAGCCCCAGCACGCGGCCGTCGGGGCTGGCGGCCTCCAGGATCCGCTCGGTGTGCCCACCGCCGCCGATCGTCGCGTCGATCTGGAGACTGCCGGGCGCCGGTGCGAGCGTCCCAAGGACCTCGACCGGCATGACCGGCAGGTGCCCTAGCTCCATCTCTCCTCCACGAGTCGGTTGCGGATCCCGAGCGGACCCTGGAAGCGCATGTGGTGCGACGTCAGATCCCCAGTCCGGCGATCGCGCGGGCGAACGCGTCGGGGTCGTCGAGGCTCCGGCTGTACTCGGTCCAGCGCGCGGGTGCCCAGATCTCCGCGTGGTCGCGGGATCCCAGCACCAGCGCCTCGGCCTCGAGGCCGGCGAACGCCCGCAGGCCCTGGGGAAGCAGCACCCGGCCCTGGCCGTCGAGGTCGGTCTCGAACGCGCCGGCGAACAGCTGGCGCTGCAGCAGCCGGGCGTTGGGATCGGTCATCGGCAGGCCACCGACACGGGTCGCGAGCTCGTCCCAGGCCGCCATCGGGAAGACCGCGAGGCAGCTGTCGAGCCACCGTGCGACCACGGCGCCGTCGGAGAGCTGGCCACGGAAGCGCGCGGGGACGGCGATCCGCCCCTTGCCATCAACCGCGTGCCGGTACTCACCGGTGAACACCGCTCCCGATCACTCCTGACGTCGAGTGGCGCCGGGTGGGTCCGATCAACCGAGGTTCCGCTACCGATCGCCAGGCCTCGGCCCCGCGTGCGGGAACTTCCCCACTTTCCACCACTTTGCGCCACTTCCGGGCATTCTAGCGCGCATGGGGGGGCCGTCAATGGGGAAATCGCACGGCGCGCCACCACCGCGGCGAGAGCCCTGTCAGGGACTCGGCTCACCTCGGATCGGGCGACCCACGTGGAATGCGCCCGTCGTCCCTGACAGATCGCCAACAGGTGACTGGTAGCCAGGATGGCCGCCGCGAACGGGGACGCGCCCGTTCGAAATTGACCCGTCGCGCACCTCGCCCGTGCGGCGGCGAGCGGCGATGACCCTCGAATCGGGGGGTCGTGCGCTGGCTAACAGTCAGGAGCCGCGGATTTGGCAGGGACGCGGGCCGAATCGAGAGGGCCAGGCCGCGGGCGTCGTGCTCCGCTGATTCAGGGAACTGCACTTGGGGCGCGGCTCATCGATGTGCCGGCTC
>DATDJA010000470.1:0-5464 GCA_036520795.1 Candidatus Limnocylindrales bacterium | reverse complement strand
GCGCAGCGTCGCGTCGACGGCGCCCAGCCGGCTGATCGCCTCGATCGCCGTCCAGCCGTCATGAGCGATCACGACCGCGTCCCAAGCGCGGCGGTCGCCCTGGATCGGGAGGGGCACTTCCGTCCGCCAGCCAAGCGAGGGGTGGAGACGAGCCCGGAACGCCCCGAGCAGACGGAGCTGGACACGATCCCGGATCGGTTCTCCCTCCGGATACAGCGCCAGGCGGAGCCGCAGCCCGAGGGCCGCAGCGACCGACGCGATGCTGTTGATCCCAGGCTGCTTGATCTCGTCCCGTTCGAGCCGGCCGACGTACGACCGTGACACGCCTGCGGCATTGGCTACTTGCTCCTGGGTCAGGCCGAGGGCCAGCCGTGTCGATCGGAGATCGCCGACAACCTCGGCCAGCGACCTGCGAGCGGTGCGCCGGCCTCGGTCTCTCGGGCTCTCCCTTGCAGGCACGAGAGTGATGATCGCGATCGACCCTTGGCTGGCGCTTATCACCGACTCGTGCCACCCCGACGCGCGCAACGGCGCGCGTCTTCGAGGTACGGGGAGCCGGACGCCCGAATAGAGCAGATACCGCGGTGGCGCACCACGAAAGTGCCCCGGCAGTGCCCGGATGTCGAAGCCGGGCGTCCTTGGGCCACCCGGGGTAGCGCGGCGACGGGTCCGAGTCCGGGTCCGGGTCGCCGGGCAACGGGCCCGCGCGCGGCTACAGGTTCGGGCAGGCGATCAGCGGGCGAAACGGGGCGACCGACTACCATGGCGTGCGTGGACCCGCGATTCGAGCCCGACCAGCACCACGCAGCGGCGACGAACGGGCACGTCGTCCCCGGCGCCGTCGCCGACGCGTTCGACGGTCGGCCCGGCCTGCCGGACCGCTTCGGGCGCGCACTTCGGGACCTGCGGATCTCGGTCACCGACCGCTGCAACTTTCGCTGCCCGTACTGCATGCCGGCCGAGGTGTTCGGGCGCGACTTCGCGTTCCTGCCCAAGGACCAGGTGCTGTCGTTCGAGGAGATCACGCGGCTGGCGTCGATCTTCGTCGGGCTGGGCGTCCACAAGCTGCGCATCACGGGCGGCGAGCCACTGGTCCGCCGCGACCTCCCCGAGCTGATCCGATCGCTCGCCACGCTGCGGACGACGGACGACCAGCCCGTTGACCTCACCCTCACGACCAACGGGTCCGCGCTGCGAGCGCTCGCCGCTCCCCTCGCCGAGGCCGGCCTGCAGCGGATCACCGTGAGCCTCGACTCGCTCGACGACGAGGTGTTCGGCGCGATGAACGGCGTCGACTTCCCGGTGTCGCGCGTGCTCGACGGCATCACGGCGGCTCGCGATGCGGGACTCGCGCCGATCAAGGTCAACACCGTCGTGCGCCGCGGGATGAACGAGGCGTCGATCCTGCCCCTCGCGGGCTGGGCACGCGACGAGGGACTGATCCTGCGGTTCATCGAATACATGGACGTCGGGCACTCGAACGGCTGGCGCCTCGACGACGTCGTGCCGGCGGACGAGATCCTGGCCACGATCGACGCGGCGTTCCCGCTCGAGCCCGCCGAGGCGAACTACCGCGGCGAGGTCGCCGGCCGCTACCGGTTCCGGGACGGCGATGGCGAGCTCGGCGTGATCGCGTCGGTGTCACGGCCGTTCTGCGGCGACTGCACGCGCGCGCGACTGTCGGCCGAGGGCCACCTCTACACATGCCTGTTCGCCGTCGCCGGCACGGACCTCAAGACCCCGATGCGCGACGGGGACTCGGACGCCCAGCTCGCGGCCCGGATCGAGGCGGTGTGGGGCACGCGGGTCGATCGCTACTCGGAGTTGCGCAGCGCCGCCACAGAGCGGCTGCCCAAGGTGGAGATGTTCGCCCTCGGCGGCTGAGCGCGAGCCGCGGGCACGAGCCGCGGGAACGAGGCCCGGAGACGAGCGTCTGACGGGCACCACCCTGTCACCGCGAATTCCTGTGCGGGCGGGCACCACGCGGGCCGTCCGGAACGCTCAGTGGATCGCGACCCGGCCACCCGCGCCGGTACCACCGGAATGCCTCGCTGGTACCTCTAGCGACTGCACCACAGCCCACCATGCCGCCTACTGTCCCCCCAGCAGCACCTGCGGTTGCGTGCCCACCCCGTAGAGGAAGTCTCTGCTCATGGCCTCCAGCGACACCAAAAGTGGTTTCCGGCTCCCGTGGAACTCTGACCGCTCTCCCAACGAGGGAACGCCCGAGGGCGCCGAGGCGACCCCCGAGGTCGTCGCAGAGCCCGCGCCTGCCAGCCTCGAGTGGCCCGACACCAACATCGACGCCCGGTCGGGCACCAGCACCAACGGGCAGCAGCGCCCGACCCAGGAAGCCGCGCCAGACGCCGCTGCGACCGATGCCGCCGCGACCGAGACCCAAGTTCCCGAGGAGTCCCAGCGCATGGTCGAGATCGAAGCCCCCTCCGCCCCGGCCGCGGCGCCGAGGAAGCCGACCAAGCTCATGGCCGACCTGTCGGCTGCGATCCGCGCGACGGCAGCCGCCGCCCGCGATCAGGCCGTGCAGCAGCTCGATGCCGACGCGCGCCAGGTCACGGAGAAGATCCGCGAGGGTGCGACCGAGGGCTCCGCTACGCTCCGCAAGCGCTCCGAGGACGACGTCGCGGGGATCCGCGACTGGTCGAAGGCCGAGATCGCCCGGATCCGCGAAGAGACCGACAACCGCATCGCGACCCGCAAGCAGGTCCTCGAGGGCGAGCTCGCCTCGCACGCGGATGCCGTCAACAACCGCGTCGAGGAGGTCCAGTCCGAGGTCGACCGCTTCAAGGCCGACATGGAGGAATACTTCGACCGCCTGGGCAACGAGGAAGACCCGTCCCGCCTGGCGACGATGGTCGAGGCGATGCCCGACGCTCCGTCGTTCGACGCCTGGGCCGACCTCGCCGAGGTCGAGGATCTCGTGCCCGACGTCGAGGACGCCTACGTCGCCGCCGATGCCGTCGCCGAGCTTGAGCCGGTCGAGGCCATCGCCGAGACCAGCGACGACGACGCCCCGGCCGACGAGGCCATCGATAGCGCCGCCGGCGACGAGGTCGCGCAGGTCGTGGCCGACGAAGTCGTCGCCGAAACCGCCATCGTCGAGGACGCCGTGACCGACGTCGCGTCCGATGAGGCCGAGCAGGTCGTGGCCGAGGCCACCGCCGAGCCCGAGACAAGCAATGACGACGCCGCCAAGCCGGCCGCCAAGGCGGTCACCTGGGGCGAGGGCGACGGCGACTGGCGTGGCTCCGGCGACGCCGCCGCGACGCCCGACGACGGAAGCGCGGTCTGGGCCGCCGGTGAGGTCCCGGAAGGGTTCCCGACCGGAGCCGAGGGCGGTGAGGCCGTCGATCGCGGCGCCATCATGGCGGCCCTCGAAGCCGCAGCCGAGGCCGTCGTCGCCGCAGAGGCCGCCGCCGACTCCGCCGACCAGGCCGAGGCCGCTGCCGACGTTGCCGAGACCGCGGCCGAGCTGGTCGTCGGTCGCAATGCCGGCGAGGATGGCTCGCTCGATCCCGAGGCCCAGGCCGCGCTCGACGCACGCGTCGACGCCGGTGGGTTCGAGGGCTCGTACGCCGACCGTCTCGCCCATCTCCTGCCCACCACGCCCGAGGCCGGCGCGGACGCCGAGCCCAAGACCACGCAGGTCGTCGTCACGGGCCTCGTCTCCGTCGCGAGCATCGCGAGCTTCAAGCGACACCTCGGCCGGCTGTCCGGCGTGAAGACCGTCGCCGTCGCGTCCGGTCCCGAAGGCGAGTTCGTGTTCAACGTGACCCACCGCCCTGACGTCTCGTTCCGCGATGCGATCCCGTCGATGCAGGGCTTCGCCGCCCGCGTCACGGGCCAGAGCGAGGGCGTCATCCAGGTCACCGCACGCGATCCCGAATCCGAGAACTGATCGTGGAGTCCCTGGCGGGCCACCCCGCCGTCGCGGTCTTCCTTCCGCCGACCGAGCGCGAACTCGTCGCCGAGGAGCTGCGAGAGGGCGGGTTCGATCCCATCGTGGTCCACGGACCCGACGAGCTCGAGGGCGTTCTGGCGACCCGGCGCGACCTCGTGGTCGCCCTTATCGACCTCGGCGCCGACTACGATTCAGGCAGCGCCTGCTGGACGCTCCTGCACGCCGGTGGGCACAACGTCCCGTCGCTGCTCGTCGTCGACACCGCCTCCCTCGATCGCCTCGATGTCGAGGCCCCCGGGCACGAGAACGACGAGTACCTCCTTCGGCCGTATACGGCGGAGTCGATCCGCTGGCAGATCGAGGCGATGTGCATCCGGTCCGTCGCCGTCGACGATGGGAGCGGTCCGGTCCTCCAGGGCAGCATCGGCCAGGTCGAGTGGGGCCATCGAGGGCAGCTGATCCTCGTGTTCAACCCCAAGGGCGGCGTCGGCAAGACGATGGTCTCGACCAACCTCGCGGCAGCGCTCGTGGCGCGCGGCCAGCGCGTTCTCCTCGTCGATGCCGACACCGTGACCGGACACGTCCCGACGTCGCTGGGCATGGACGCCGTCCCGACGGTGATCGACGCCTGGCGGGACGAGATGGACGGCGGCCCGATGCTCACGTTCGGCGAGATGGCCTCGGTCCACAGCTCGGGCCTCAAGGTCCTGCCGCTTTCCGCCCACCCGCTGAACACGGAGCTGCTGGAGCCGCAGCGCGTCGCCGGCGCGATCGCGGTCGCCCGGCGCAGCTTCGACTTCGTGATCATCGACCTGCATCCGTCGTACAGCCCGCTCAACCGGGCCATCTTCGACCGGGCCGACCGGATCCTCGTCCCCGTCACGCCGGACCTGCCGGCCATCCGCGCCGTGGTCAAGCTGCGCGAGATCGCCGACGAGCTGGGCATGCGCGACCGGTTGTCGCTGATCGTGAATCGCGCCAACAGCGGCATCAAGATCGACGACCTCGAGCGCGCGATCGGCATGCCGACCTACGCACAGGTCCGCTCCAGCGGGCTGCTCCTGGTCAAGGCCAGCAACGAGGGCCGGACCCTGTCCGAGATCGCCCCCAAGGAGAAGATCACGCAGGACTTCGCCCTGATGGCCGACCGCCTGCTCGGGATCCAGCCGGTCGAGGTCCCCAAGCCCCAGATGAACATGTTCCGGCGGGCCACCGCCGTCCGCGCCTAACCCGTCTCGGACTCCATGCCGCCCGCGAGGCCACGCACCACCTCGACGATCGTCGTCAGGTCGTCGATGGCTGCCGCCGCCTCGGGCACCGGGTCACGCCCCGCCTGGACCCACGCCCACGGCCCACGGCGCACGAAGATCGCGTGCAGGCCCGCCGCGGCCGCGGGCCGCACGTCGTTGTCCAGCCGGTCGCCCACGTAGGCGATCTGGCCCGGCGCGAGGCCGAGCCGGTCCGCGATCACCGCGAAGAACGCCGGATCCGGCTTCTCGACGCCCAGGCTCTCGCTCGACGCGATCAGGTCGAGCGTCACGCCGA
>DATDJA010000469.1:0-2970 GCA_036520795.1 Candidatus Limnocylindrales bacterium | reverse complement strand
GGACGAGACCGGACTCGACACGCCACGGGACGCCGACGGCGGTGAGATGCTCCTTCACGGCCTCGAAGTGCGCCCCGCAGGCGTCGCACAGCCGGTCCGCGATACGCGGGGCGCCCGCGTTGATCTCGGCCATCGCCGGGTCCTTGGAGTCGAGCAGCCGGAGGGCGTTCCGCTCCAGGCGGTCGCGCTCGGTCGCCGGCAGCGCGTCTAGGTGGCCGCGGTAGTACGCCGTCAGCTCCGCGATGTACGCGGGCCGGCAGGCGCCGTCGCCGATCGAGTTGACGTGCACCTCGACCCCGGTCACGCCGGCGTCGCGGTAGAAGCGGTGGCCGAGCTCGATGATCTCCGCGTCGATGGCCGGTCCGGGATCGCCGATCGCTTCGACGTCGAACTGCCAGAACTGGCGGTAGCGGCCGGCCTGGGGCCGGTCGTAGCGGAACATCGGTCCCGTGGTGGTCAGCTTCACGGGCTGCGGCAGCGTCTGCATCCCGTGCTGGAGGTAGGCCCGGACGATCCCGGCCGTCGGCTCCGGACGGAGCGCCCATGCCTCGGCCTCCTCGGTCCGCGGCGCGATCCGGAACAGCTCCTTCTCGACGACGTCCGTGACCTCGCCGATCCCGCGCTCGAACACGGCCGCCTGCTCGAAGATCGGGGTCTCGATCAACCGGTAGCCGTAGCGGACGGCCAGGTCGGTGCCGAGAGCCGTGAGCCGGTCGAACACCGCGCGGTCGGCCGGCAGCAG
This sequence comes from Candidatus Limnocylindrales bacterium, assembly GCA_036520795.1. Lineage (GTDB taxonomy): Bacteria > Chloroflexota > Limnocylindria > Limnocylindrales > CSP1-4 > CAIXZV01. The sequence goes on along the minus strand of DATDJA010000469.1, from coordinate 2,228 downwards.
GTCGCGGGTGCCCCGGGGGGCGCGGAAGCTCGGCATCGCGCCCAGTCTAGGGCGGCGAGCTCCCGGTCATGCCGCCAGCCGGCGGCGCTGACGCTCGCGGCGAAGGATGAACAGGCTGACGACGGCCACCCACGCGGGCAGCACCAGGAGCGCAACCTCGAGGAAGCTCACCGCAATCAGCAGGACGGCGCCGAGCACGTAGCTGATGAGCGAGAACCAGCGCGGGAAGACGCCGGTCTTGAGGCCGATCGTCGCCGTTGCGAACAGGAACACGCCGGCGGCCCGGTTCATGAACGCGAACGCGACCGTGTAGGACAGCGACCTGAGCGTGTCAATCGTCTCGACCGATGGCGTGGGCTGGTGGAGATAGCGAACGGAGACACTCGGCGCGCTCGCGAGCGCGGCGGTCACGAACAGCAGGGCGACGAACAGGACCCCGCTGCCGAAGAACACCGTCGCGAAGAAGCGGTCCTCGCGCTCCCCGATCTGGTCCCGGATGACCGCGATGAACCACAGGAACATGATCCCGGCGAACGGGGCCAGGTAGACACCGCCAATGAACGAGGACAAGTCCTCGCCGCGTGCGAACAGCATCCCGAGCAGCGGGTCCTCGGCGTCGAAGAGCGCATCGGTGCGAAGCATCAGGAACGCCGCCGTGAACAGCCCGGCGAACAGCAGCCCGGCGACGCTCGCCGCCCAGGGCGCCCGCAGCTGACGGCCGGCTTCGTCAACGACGTCGACGGCAGCCCGATCCGGCGGACGGGGCGCTCGCGTGGGATCGTCGGCGGTCATCGCCAGATCGTAAGCGCCCAGGTGCAGGCGAGTGCACCAAAACCGACGGCGCTCGTCGACCCTAACCTTTACGTCAACGGTAAGGTTTGCTACGATGGCCGCGTGATGCAACCCGGATCCCCCGCCCCCTCGGTCGACGCCGGCACCGAGCCGCGGCTGCTCCGGATCCAGGAGGTCGCCGCCGACACCGGCCTGACGGCGCGCACGATCCGTTACTACGAGGAGCTCGGCCTCCTGGCGCCCGCCGCTCGCTCGGAGGGTGACTACCGGCTGTACGACGCCGAGGACCTCGAGCGCCTGCGGTTCATCCGCGGCCTGCGCGACGACGCGGGCTTCTCCCTCGCGGAGATCGGCCAGCTGCTCGAGGACGAGGCCACCCGCGCCCGCAACCGGACCACGTTCCGGGCCTCCCACGACGACGCCGAGAAGCGCGCGATCCTCGAGGACGCGCTCGAGCGGGTCGACCGGCAGGTGGGGTCGCTGCGCCGCAAGATCGAACGGCTCGAGGCGATGATCGCCGAGGCCGAGGACCGACGCACCCACCTCGCAGGCCACCTCGATGACCTGGCCGCCGGTCGCGAGCCGACCCATGAGCATCCCTCGACCAGCCGTCACGCCGCGGATCACCGTCCCGAGACGGATCGTTGATCCGGCCCGGCGCTGGGCTCTCGCTCGCCAACGGCTCCCGCGCATTCCGGCATCGCAACTACCGCCTGTACTTCGGCGGCCAGCTCGTGTCGCTCGTCGGCACCTGGATGCAGACCGTCGCCCAGGGCTGGCTGATCCTCGAGCTCACCGGCGACCCGTTCCTGCTCGGGGTGGTCGCGGCGTTCCAGTGGATCCCGGTGATGGTCCTCGGCCTGTTTGGCGGCCTGATCGCGGACGCCGTGCCCAAGCGCAAGGCGCTGATCGCGACCCAGGCGGTCAAGATGTTCCTGGCGTTCACGATGTTCGCCCTGGTCGCCACGGGCGCCGTCGAGGTGTGGCAGGTCATGGTCCTGGCGCTGTTGGGCGGCCTGACCAACGTCGTCGACATGCCGACCCGCCAGGCGTTCGCCGTCGAGATGGTCGGGCGCGAGGACATCGGCAACGCGGTCGCCCTCAACTCGGCGATGTTCAACGCGGCGCGCGTCCTCGGGCCGGCCGTGGCGGGCCTCACCATCGGCGCGTTCGATATCTCGACCGCATTCCTGATCGACGCCATCAGCTTCCTCGCGGTCCTGGTCGCGCTGCTCGCGATGCGCCAGAACGAGCTGCGCGTCGCGCCCCTGATCGCGCGCCCGGGCTCCGTTCGCGAAGTCGGCCGCGACCTCCGCGAGGGCCTGTCTTACGTGCGCCGCACCCCGCTCGTCCTGATGGGCGTCCTCGTGGTCGGACTCACCGCGACTTTCGGCATGAACTTCCAGGTGGTCATCCCGCCGCTGACCGAAGAGGTG
>DATDJA010000468.1:0-2368 GCA_036520795.1 Candidatus Limnocylindrales bacterium | reverse complement strand
CGACACCGCGATCGTCGGCACGTTCCTGCTGCTCGGCGGCATGGGGCTCGTCGCGTGGGCCGAGCAGACGATCCCGTCGGGGATCGCCGCCCTCCTCATCGCGCTGATGCCGATGTGGCTCGCGATCTTCGGCCTGGTCCTCCTCGGCGAGCGGCTGCCGCGCGCCGGCGTCATCGGGATCGCCGTGGGCGTGGTCGGGGTCGCGATCCTCGCCTGGCCGACGGCCGGGGTCGACGATCTCGATCCGGCCGGCCTGCTCGCGCTGCTCATCTCGCCGATCTGCTGGTCGCTCGGCTCGATCTACGCCGCGCGCCGGGCCGTCCTCCCCGCGCCGGCCCTGTTCGCGACGGGCCTCGAGATGGTCGCCGGTGGCCTGGCGCTCCTGATCGCCGGCGCCGTCGTGGGGGAGCTTGCGACGTTCGACGTCGCCGCCGTGTCCGCGGAAAGCTGGGGCGGGCTGCTGTACCTGCTGTTCGTAGGCAGCCTGGTCGGTTACACCACGTTCGCGTGGCTGCTCACGGTGGCGCCGCTATCGCGCGTCGCCACGTACGCCTACGTGAACCCCGTCGTCGCCGTGATCCTCGGCGCCCTGATCCTCGGCGAGCCGCTGTCGCCGCGGACGCTCGTCGCCAGCGTGGTCATCATCGCGGCAGTGGTCCTGATCGTGACCGCGAGGAGTCGAGTCCAGCCTGCGGTGGCCACGGCGAAGCCTGGTCCCATCGAGATTGAGGCGTCGGCCGCCTGACCGCGCTCAGCCGGAGGGCGACTCCGCGAGCACCGTCCGGGCCACGCGGCGCGCCCAGACCATCGTCGTGATCATCGGGTTGACCCCGACCGCCGTCGGGAACAGCGAGGCGTCCCCAACGTATAGCCCGGGGATCGTCGCGTCGCGGCGGGATCGGGCGCCAGCAGTGCGGACGCGGCCCCACGGGTCGCATGGGTAGTCGCCGGCCGCACCGCCGGCTCGCGCCGAGCCCATCTGGTGCGCCGAGGCCACCGTCCCCCGGTTGGGCCGGAAGTCGAAGTCCCGCAGCCGTGCCTCGTAGGCGGCGAACGCGGCGGCGTCCCCGGAGCCGCGTGTCGAGCTGAACCAGGCCGGTGGGGTCCCGACGGCAAGCATTCGCCGCGAGCCGCCTTCCCAGGCGATCCGAGCGCAGGTCGCGAGGCCCTCCTGCAGCGCTCGCCGGTCCTCGGTCGCCACGGTGTAGTCGATCCGTGGCCGCCCGGTCCGGGAGATGCCAACCCGGCCACCGACGCGATCGGCGGTGATCGCGAGCAGCGGCGCGACGTGCCCGATCTCCCCCATCAGGGCACGGAACGCCGCCCGGCCGTCCCATGGGAACACGAGGCCGATCAGGCCGGGTGTCCCGGGCGCCGACTCCACGATGAACCCACCGCCGTCGGCGTCAGCGCCGTCGGCAAGGTGCTCGAGCGTCCGGGCCGCCTGCGTCGTCCCGCGCCACATCGTGACGTCCTCGTCGAGGAACGCGGCCAGGATCGACACCGGGTGGAGGCGCAGGTGGCGACCCATGGCCGGGTGCCCGACCCCGGACCGGAGCAGCACGACGGGCGTGCGCAGCGTGCCGGCCGCGACGACGACCGCCGGCGCCCGGACAACGAGCCGCCGCGGTCGTCCGTCGAGCTCAACGCTCGCTTCGACGCCCGTCGCGGTCCCGTCCTCGACGATGACCCGTTCGACCGGGGCGTCCGGGACGATCCGCGCTCCATGCCGCCACGCCTCGGCGAGGTGGGTCCGCAGCCCCGACTGCTTGGCGCCGCGCCGGCAGCCGAAGCCGCACCGGCCGCAGTCCCCGCAGTCGACGCCGTTGCGACGCGTCTCCCCGACCTCATGCCCCAGCACGGTCGCGCCGCGGATGATCAGCTGGTCCTTGGGCGGCACGTTCGGCGGCTCCCGGACGCCGAGCTCGCGCTCGATGGCCTCGATGTCGGCGTCCACCCCCGGCCCGTCGAACCCGGCGACACCGTGGCGTGTCGCCCAGCCATGGCGCACGGCCTCGGGTGGGGCGACACAGGTCAGCCAGTTGACGACGGTCCCGCCACCCACCGCCCCACCGACGAGCGTGAGGATCGAGGCGTCCCAGGAGACGTTGAGCCCGTGGTTGAGGTACAGCCGGTCGAAGGCGGCCAGCTCGTCCTGGGGCATGTCCTTCTCCGGGACGAACGGCCCCGCCTCCAGCACGACCACCGAACGGCCAGCGCGAGCGAGGTCGGCCGCGACCACGCCGCCGCCGGCGCCCGACCCCACGACCACGACGTCCGCCTCGAGCACGATCGGGTCATCGCCGCGAATGGTTGTCGCGAGCGGCGCGAGGTCGTGGGGCTGGATCGGGGTCGGATCGGTCGTGAC
>DATDJA010000467.1:0-2110 GCA_036520795.1 Candidatus Limnocylindrales bacterium | reverse complement strand
CGCTCGCGATCCGCGATGCGCCGATCGTCCTCGCCGTGGGGCCTGACGGCCGCGTCGCCGCCGTCTGCCGTGCCGTCGCCGGTGCCCTGCACCCGCACAAGGTGCTGGTCGAGCGCGACATGACGCCGCGCGATCGCGGCGTCGAGGGCGATGCCGCGGTGCTCGGGACCGCGGCCGAGGTCGGCTGAGATGCGGGTGGCGACCGGTCTCGACGCGATGGAGGCGTCGTCGAGCCCGGCCTTCGTGGTCGTGGGCGTGTTCGACGGCCTGCATCGAGGCCATGCCTACCTGCTCGAGCACCTCGTCGCCGAGGCCGCGCGCCGGTCGGCCAGGCCGGTCGTGATCACGTTCGACCATCATCCGGACGAGGTGCTCGTGGGCAACGCCCCGCCGATCCTGTGCGACCCGCAGGAGCGCCTGGAGCGGCTCGACGCGGCCGGGGTCGAGACGACGGTCGTCGTCCACTTCGACCGGGCGCTGCGCGAGACGCCGTACGAGGTATTCGTCGACCGGATCCTGGCCCGCACGAGCCTCGCGGGCTTCCTCATGACGCCCGACGCGGCCTTCGGCTACCAGCGCGCAGGGACGCCCGCCTCCCTCGAGCGGCTCGGCCGCTCGCGCGGCTTCGAGGTTGTCGTGGTTCCCGCATTCGACGTCGACGGGCGCGCAGTCAGCAGCACCCTGGTCCGGGCGGCCATCGGCGCGGGGGACCTCGACAGGGCCGCCCGCATGCTCGGGCGCCCGCACGCCGTGGTCGGCGAGGCGGGCGAGGCGGGGGAGGGGAGCGTGCTCCGGTACCCGCTCCCCGTCGCCCTGCCCCCCCAAGGGACATACCGGGTCCGGCTCGCCTCGGGTTCATCCGACCAGGAGGAGGCCGATGGCGTGGCCGTGATCGACGACGGGCTGACGCTTCCCGAGCATCGCGGCGTGGGCCGGACGAGGGTGGCATTCATCGCCCGTCGCTGAACGTCGCCCGGTAGGATTGTGCAAGCGCCTCACAAACCGGTGGGGCGGCCACCGCACGTGGACGCGCGGCGGCCGGAACGCAGGAGGATGCCGAGGGTGGGCGAGTCGTTCTTCACCGACGTCGAGGGGCCGATCCCGTTCGGCGGGCTCGACAGCGACGATCCCCTGGCGTTCAAGGTCTACCAGCCCGACCGCGTGGTCCTGGGCAAGCGCATGGAGGACCACCTTCGCGCAGGCGTGTGCTTCTGGCACTCGTTCGCGTGGCCCGGCATGGACATGTTCGGGGTCGGGACGCTCGATCGGCCATGGCTCGCCCCGGACGCGGACCCGATGGACGCCGCCCGGACGAAGATGGCCGTCGCGTTCGAGTTCTTCACGAAGCTCGGCACGCCGTACTACTGCTTCCACGACCGCGACGTCGCCCCCGAGACCGGTGGATTCGCCGAGTTCCGCTCGAACCTCGACGCCCTCGTCGACGACGCCGAGGGCTATCAGGAGCGGACCGGCGTCCGGCTGCTGTGGGGCACCGCCAACCTGTTCACCCACCCGCGCTACCAGGCGGGCGCCGCGACCAACCCCGACCCGGAGGTGTTCGCGTACGCCGCCGCGCAGGTCAAGCACATGCTCGAGGTCACCAAGCGGCTCGGCGGCCAGAACTACGTGCTGTGGGGGGGCCGCGAGGGCTACGACACGCTCCTCAACACGGACCTGCGGCGAGAGGGCGCCCAGCTCGCACGATTCCTGCACCTGGTCGTCGAGCACAAGCACAAGATCGGCTTCGAGGGCCAGCTGCTGATCGAGCCCAAGCCCATGGAGCCGACCAAGCACCAGTACGACTACGACGTCGCGACGGTCCACGGATTCCTCGTGCGCAACGGGCTCGAGGGCGAGTACCGCACCAACATCGAGGCCAACCACGCGACGCTCGCGGGCCACAGCTTCCACCACGAGGTCGCGTTCGCGACGGCCAACGGGATGCTCGGGAGTATCGACGCCAACCGCGGCGACCCGCAGAACGGCTGGGACACCGACCAGTTCCCGAACTCGGTCGAGGACCTGACGCTGCCGCTGTACGAGATCCTGCTCGCGGGCGGGATCGCGCCCGGCGGATTCAACTTCGATGCCAAGCTCCGCCGACAGAGCA
>DATDJA010000466.1:0-4913 GCA_036520795.1 Candidatus Limnocylindrales bacterium | reverse complement strand
CGGGCAGGTCTACTACACGCCCTGGTGCGACGAGCACGGCAAGGTCATCGACGACGGCACGCTCCATCGCGTCGGCGAGCACGAGCTCCGCTGGACCGCCGCCGATCCCCAGTACCGCTGGCTGACCCAGAACGCGGCCGGCCTCGACGTGGCCATCGAGGACGTCAGCGAGCAGGTCGCGGCGCTCGCGCTCCAGGGACCGTTCAGCCGAGCGGTCCTCGAGGCTGCGACGGGCGAGGACTTCGGCGACCTGCGCTACTTCCGCCGGCGCGCGTCGAAGCTGAGCCGGACGGCGATCGACGTCAGCCGCACGGGCTACACGGGCGACCTGGGCTACGAGCTGTGGATCCCGGCCGAGCACGCCGAGGCGGCTTGGGACGCCATCTTCAAGGCCGGCGCGGCGTACGGGATCCGCCCGGCGGGCATGCTCGCCCTCGACGTCACGCGCCTCGAGGCCGGCCTGATCCTGCTCGAGGTCGACTACACGTCGGCCCGCCACGCCATGAACCCGGAGCAGAACTACAGCCCGTTCGAGATCGGCCTCGGCCGCCTCGTCAGCTTCGACAAGAGCGACTACGTCGGGCGCCGCGCGCTCAAGGCGGAGCAGGCGGCCGGCGGCCCCGCCCGGCGGCTCGTGGGCCTGATGCTCGACTGGTACGACATCGAGCGGCTGTACGACGAGCAGGGCCTGCCGCCGGCCATCTCGCCCACGACGGACCGCTCGCCCGTGCCCGTGTTCGCCGAGGCCGGTCGCCAGGTCGGCAAGGCGACATCCCATGGCTGGAGCCCAATCCTCAAGCAGGCCATCGCCCTGGCCTCGGTCGCGCCGCGGTTCGAGCGGGTCGGCACCAGGCTCCAGGTCGAGTGGACGGTCGAGGGCAAGCGCGGCCGCGTCAACGCCACGGTCGTCGAGCTGCCGTTCCTCGACCTCGAACGCAAGCGCGCGTGACCGGCGCCGGCGTCGACTTCGACGCCCTCGACCGCCTCGTCGACGCGCGGCTCGAACGCTGGACGGCGGAGCTCGTCGAGTACGTCGCGATCTCGTCCGAGGGCGGCGACCTGCCGGGCCTGCGCGCCGCCGCGGACTGGACGGCGGACCGGCTCCGGCGCCTGGGCGCCAGCGTCGAGGTCCTCGAGATCGAGGACCGGCCGCCGCTGGTGGTCGGCGAGATCGGCGACGGGCCGCGAACGCTGAACGCCGTGCAGCACTACGACGTCCAGCCGGCCACGCCGCTCGACCTCTGGACGACCCCGCCGTACGAGCCGGCCATCCGCGACGGTCGCGTCTGGGGCCGCGGCGCGACCGACAACAAGGGCGAGTTCCTGCCTCGCCTGTGGGCCGTCGAGGCATGGCTCGAGGCCATTGGTCCGTTGCCCTGTCGCGTTCGGTTCCTCGTCGAGGGCGAGGAGGAGACCGGCAGCCACACCCTCGACACCCTGCTCGACCTGCGTCCGGAGCTCCGCGAGGCGGACGCCGCGTTGATCGAAGGCGGCGGGCTCGACCTCGCGGGGCGGCCATACGTCGATGGCGGCGGCAAGGGCATCGTCGTCGTCGAGCTCCATCTGCGCACCATGAAGGTTGACGCCCACTCGAGCGGGAGCGTCGTGCTCCCCAACGCGGGGCATCGGCTGGTCGCCGCGCTGGCGACGTTCTGGAATGCGGACGGGCGGCCGGCGATCGCGGGGCTCGAGGCCGGCAAGCGGGCGCCGACCCCGACGCAGCTCGCCGTGCTCGCCGCCCAGGATCTCGGCTGGCTCGACGACATCCGCCAGGATGCCGGGATCGAGACCTTCATCGGCGGCCTTGACGGTCTCGCGGCGCTCGAGGCGCTCACGTTCGAGACGACGCTCAACCTCCAGGGCATCTGGGCCGGCCACGCGGGCACGACCCCGAAGACCGTCACTCCCGCCGAGGCGCATGCACGCCTCGACATCCGGATCGTCCCGGACCAGATGCCGGACGAGATGGTCACGGCGATCCGCCGCCACCTCGACGACGGCGGGTTCGCGGACATCGAGGTCGTCGCGCTCGAAGGCGAGGCCGCCTGGTGGACGCCTGCCGACAACCCGCTGATCGACGCGGCGGCGGCGGCATCGACCGACGTCACCGGCCTCGAGACCATCGTCGGCCTGTCGATGGCGGGGACGGTCCCGATGTTCCAGATCTGTGCCACCCATCGGGTGCCCGCGACAACCCTCGGCGCCGCCCGCGACGACTGCCGCGCCCATGCGCCCGACGAGAACATCCGCATCGAGGACCTTGGGACCGCGGCTCGGATCACCGCCCGCTTCCTGGATCGATTCGCGCGGCTGACGGAGATCCCGCGGGTCCCCTAGCCGCACGTGTCAGCCGTCGGCGGCGGCCGCCTCCAGCGAGGCACGGATCCGCGCCTCGTCGCGTCCTCGCAGCAGCGACAGCTGGAACGGCCGCAGCTCGCCCTTGGCGAACCCCTCCGCGATCGCCGGGTCGCCGTTCATGAACGCGAGTGCCGCAGCCTCGTCGGGCGCTTCGAACACGCAGATCCCGGTGTTGTGGCGGCCAAGCGTCGGCCCGATGAGCACGATGTGTCCCTCATCGAACAGGCGCTTGATCCGCTCCCAGTGGCGGCCCCACGCCTCCGACTCGACGTCGGTCATCGTCTCCGCGAAGTCCTCGCGCGGCGGATGGATGAAGTAGATCCAGGTCTCCATGTCAACCCAAGGTACGCGCCGCGAACGCCTCGAGTTCAGCCAGGGCGGCCGGCATCGTCTCTCGGCCGAACCCGATCCGGAAGTGGTTGCCCGGATGGCCGAAGATCGAGCCCGGGGCGAGGAGGACACCCCGCGCGTCGAGCAGGTCCTGCGTGAACCGCTCGATCGGCACCGGTCCCACGAGCGAGGGAAACGCGATCGAGCCGCCCCGTGGCCTGACCCAGGTGAACCGATCGCCTTGGCGCTCGAAGAAGCCGTCGAGCAGCGCCATATTGGCCTCGACGATCGCCCGCGACCGCCCGAGAACCCGGTCGCGCGCGCGGAGCGCGATCAGCGCCAGGACCTCCGCCGGGGCGGACGCGCAGATCGTGGTGTAGTCCTTGAACCGGGCGGCGGCGTCGAGCAGCCGGGCGTCGCGCGTCGCCAGCCACCCGATCCGCAAGCCCGCCAGCGCGAACGACTTCGACATCACCCCGATCGAGACCCCGTGCGGCCCCATGTCCGCGCCCGCCTGCAGCCGGTCGGCCGGGTCGAACTCGAGGTACCGGTAGACCTCGTCGGACAGGAACGTGGCGCCGGCCTCGGCGGCGATCGCGGCGATCGCGCGGTAAGTGGCGGCATCCGGCAGCGCACCCGTCGGGTTGTGCGGGGCGTTGACGACGATCAGCCGCGTCCGCGGGGTCACCTGGGTGCGCAGGAGATCGACGTCGATCGCCCAGCCGGTCTCCGCCCGCAGCTCGTGGAGGGTCACGTCCGCGCCCGCCGCGCGGGCGACCTCGTGGAGGCTCTGGTACGCGGGCCACACGACGATGGCGTGGTCGCCTGGCTCCAGGTGAACGCTGAGCACGGCGAAGATCGCCTCGCCGGCCCCGCTGAACACGACGACGTCGTCGGGCGTGACGGTCTCGTACAGCGCCGCGATCTCGCGCCGCAGGAGCGGATGGCCGAGGGTCTCCGTGTAGCCGAGCCGCAGGTCGGCCCACAGCGCGGCGGTCTCGGCGTCGGCCATCGCGAGCAGATCCGTCATGCCGATGCCTTCGAGGTCGGAGGCGCACAGCAGGTGGCGCACGGCGAACTCGTACTTCGCGAAGAACCGCTCGAGCTCGAAGTCGGCGATCTGCACGCGGGCGGGCGCTAGTCCCCGACCTGGACGGCCGCGGCGGCGAGGCTGGTCGCCTTGTTCTTGCCGATGCCCTCGGCCTGGAACTGCCACGACGGCGTCTCGCCTCCGGCAACGACGACCGCGAAGCCGCCGTCGTCCAGCCTGAACAGCGTGCCATCGAGCGGGCCGAGCGCCACCGGACCGACCTCGTTGCCGACGGGCGCGCAGCCCGCCGCGTCCTTGCACCAGGAGCCCTCCGACAGGGCAATCGTGGCGCCGTTCGGGCCCTTGTAGGAGATCGTGAGGCTGCCGCCCTGCTTCTGCGTGAAGTTGCCGGCCGAGACGAACCAGCCCTTCGGCAGCACCGCGCACAGCACCGCCCAATCGAGGCGCGACGCGGCGTCCTCGAAGAACGTGCGGTTGTCGTCGGTGCCGGTGCATGCGGCAGCCGCGGCATCGGGCGATCCGCTGGGCGAGCTTGCCGGCGTCTCGCTCGGCGCCTCGGTCGGCGCGGTGTCGGTCGGTCGCTCGGTCGCCGGGGCCGCACTCGGCGCGCCCGACGGTGACCCGGCGGTCCCGGACGGGGTCCCGCTCGGCGCGCCCGTGGCCGCGCTGCTGGGCGTGGCGCCCCCGCAGGCGGCGACGACGATGGTGGCGATCACGAGGAAGGCGGCGATATCGATGCGGCGCATGGCCGACAGGGTACCCGCGTCAGGCGGGAGAGGCCGCCGCGGCGAGCCGGACCAGCGCCGGCTCAACGCCGAACACGTCGCGGATCAGGTCGTCGGTGAGCACGTCCGAGGGCGGCCCATCGGCGACGAGGCGGCCGCGGTCGATGACGACCAGGCGCCCGAAGAAGTGCGCGGCGAGGCCGAGGTCGTGGAGCACGGCGACCATCGCGGTCCCGTCGCGCTCGTTGAGGTCGCGCAGGAGCTCCATGGCTTCGACCTGGTGGCGGAGGTCGAGGTGGACGGTGGGCTCGTCGAGCAGCAGCGCCGGCGCCGCCTGGGCGACGGCGAGGGCCAGCAGCACGAGCTGCCGCTCGCCCAGCGAGAGCTCGCGGGCGTCACGTCCCAGGAGGTGCCCGAGGCCGACGCGCTCGATGGCGGCGGCGACCGCC
>DATDJA010000465.1:0-3501 GCA_036520795.1 Candidatus Limnocylindrales bacterium | reverse complement strand
GGAGATCGGGATCCGGGCGCCGCACCGCACGCAGCCGTGCATCGGCTCCGCGGGGGCGGGCGCTGCGGCGGTCGTCGGGGTCGTCGGCATGGAGGTCATCCGGTCGACGGCTAGAGCCCCGTCTCGAAGATCCGGATGTCGGCGTCGCCGGCGACGTGGCCGTCGCCGCGCGTGTGGGCGAGGGCATCGCGCGCGCCGAGCGTGTCGAGGTCGGCGGGGAACCGGCCAACCATGTCCAGCACGACCTTCCGGATCCGCTCCGCGTTCTGCTCGAACACCGCCAGCACATCGTGCGCGGTGACGGCGTGCGTCCCCTCGAGCACGCCCGCGTCGTAGTCCGTGATCAGCGCGATGTTGACGACCGCCATCCCGAGCTCGCGGCACAGGTACGCCTCGGGATACTGGGTCATGTTGATGACCTCCCACCCGGCGTCGCTGAACCACTTCGATTCGGACTTCGTCGAGAACCGGGGGCCCTGGATCACGACCACGGTGCCGCCGTCGTGGACGGTGATGCCGTGCTCGCGGATCACGTCGATGGCGATCTGGCGGAGCGTGGGGTCGTAGATCTCCGCGGACGAGACGTGGGACACGATCGGGCCGTCGAAGAACGTGTCCGCGCGGCCGGTCGTGCGGTCGACGAACTGGTCGCTGACGACGAAGTGGCCGGGCTCGACGGCGAGCTGGAGGGATCCCGCCGCGCACGGGCTGATGACGGCCCTGACGCCCAGCGAGCGCATCGCCCACACGTTCGCCCGGTAGTTGATCCGGTGAGGCGGGATCGTGTGCCGCCGCCCGTGGCGCGGCAGGAACGCCACCCGCCGGCCCGCGATCGTCGCCAGGAACACGCTGTCGGACGGCGGGCCGTAGGGCGTGTCGACCTTGGCCTCGCGAACGTCCTCGAGCAACGTGTAGAACCCGGAACCGCCGAAGACACCGATCTCCGCGAGGTCCGTCACCGGCCACCTCCTTCGTGTGCCGGGGCATTCTCGCACGGGCAGGCCCGGTTTCCGGCCCGACGGTCCCGACATACCATGGGCCGATGCCCACCACCGCCGCCCTGTCGGACGCCGTCCGCACCTTCCTCGACCAGCCCAACGTCGCCTCCGTCGCCACGACCGACGACGACGGGCAGCCCCGCCAGGCGGTCGTCTGGTACCGCCTCGAGCCCGATGGCCGGATCCTCATCAACTCCAGGACGCCGCGCCGCTGGTGCGCGAACCTGGTCCGCGATCCGAGGCTCGCCATCTCGATCATCGACGCCGAGGACGCCTACCGCTGGATCGGGTTGACCGGGGTCGTCGAGGAGGTCGTCGACGACGTCTCGCGATCGAGGGAGGACATCGTCGCCCTCGCCTATCGCTACCGTCCCGAGGGGCCCACCGAGGCGTCCATCGCGATGTTCCGGTCGCAGCCGAGAGTGACGTTCCTCGCCCGGATCACCGGCATCCACGACCACCTCGAGGACTGATCCGTGGCCTCGGTGAAGCTCGGCGTCCTGCTCTGGCCGCAGACCAGGAGCTGGCCGGACATCCGCGACGCCGCCGCCCTCGCCGACCGCTCGGGCGCCGCGAGCCTGTGGACGTGGGACCACCTCAACAGCATCGTCGGTCCGTGGGAGGGGCCGATCTTCGAGGGCTGGTCGATCCTGGCCGGCTGGTCGCAGGTCACCGAGCGGGCGACGCTGGGGCTGATGGTTGCCGCCAACACGTTCCGCAACCCGGGGCTGACCGCCAAGCTCGCGACGACGCTCGACCACCTCTCCGGTGGGCGGGCGATCCTCGGTCTCGGCGGGGCCTGGTTCGAGCGGGAGCACGAGGCCTACGGGATCGACTTCGGCAGCGGGTTCGGGGAGCGGCTCGACCGGCTGGACGAGGCGGTGATGCTCGTCCGGCGGCTGCTCGACGGCGAGACCGTGACCCACGACGGACCCGTTTACCCGATGCGCGACGCGCTCGTCACCCCGCGCCCGGTGCAGGTGCGGCTGCCGATCATGATCGGCGGGTCGGGGCCCAAGAAGACGCTCCGGACGCTGGCCCGGTACGGCGACCAGTGGAACGCCATGGGCGAGCTGCCGAAGCTGGCCGAGCGCGACGCGATCCTCCGCGAGCACTGCGCGACCTTCGGGCGCGACGACGCGGAGATCGAGCGCACGACCACCGTCGACATCGTGATCCGCGACACGCACGAGGCGGGGCTCGCCTACTACCAGGACCGGCTGACGGCGAACGGGGAGGAGTTCGACGCGGACTGGAACTACTTCGTCGGGCGGCCGGCCGACATCGCCCAAGGCCTGCAGCCGCTGCTCGCGCTGGGCTTCCGCCACGTCCTGATCGACATGCCCGCGCCGTATGACCTCGAGACGCTGGGGCGCATGGGCGAGCTGATCGAGCTGCTCAACGCGTGACCGCCGCGTCCGTCGTCGCGCTCGCCGGCGGGGTCGGCGGCGCCAAGCTCGCCGAGGGCCTGGCCGCGCACCTCGGGGATCGTCTCAGCGTCGTCGTCAACACCGGCGACGACTGCGAACGCCACGGGCTGCTCGTGATGCCCGACCACGACACCGTGCTCTACAACCTTGCCGGGATCGAACAGGTCGAGTGGGGCTGGGGCATCGAGGGCGACACGCACGCGACGATGGAGCAGCTCGCCGCCTACGGCGAGGAGGACTGGTTCTCGCTCGGCGACCGCGATCTCGCGCTGCACGTCGCGCGGACGGGGCGGCTCCGCGCGGGCGGGCGCCTGACCGAGGTCTGCCTCGGACTCCAGGGGTCGCTGGGGATCGCGCCGCGCATCCTGCCGATGGCCGACGAGGCGGTGCGGACCGAGGTGCGCGTCGACGAGGGGTGGCTCGAGTTCCAGGAGTACTTCGTCCATCGCCGCCAGGGGCCCGACGTCCACGAGGTGCGGCTGGTCGGGGTCGAGGCGGCCCGGCCGACGCCGGAGGTGCTCGCGGCGCTCGAGGCGGCCTCGCTGATCGTCGTCTGCCCGTCCAACCCGATCGTCTCGGTCGGGCCGATCCTGGCGATCCTGGGGATGCGTGGGGGGATCGACGCCGCTCGGTCGCGCGGCGTGCCGGTCGTCGCCGTAAGCCCCATCGTCGGGGGTCGCGCGCTCAAGGGCCCGGCCGACCGGATGCTCGTCTCCCTGGGCCATGACTCGTCGGCGCTCGGGGTGGCTAGGCTATACGCGGATCTGGCCGACGTGTTCGTCCTCGACACCGTCGATGCGGCGCTCGCCGACGAGGTCGCGGCGCTGGGCCTTCGGCCCATCGTCGCCGACACGATCATGACCGACGACGCCTCCCGCGCCCGCCTCGCGGGCGTCGTGCTCGAGTCCACGAAGGAGCTCTGACCGATGGGCCTGCGCGACGAGATCCGCGAGCAGCCGGAGGTCGTTGCGCAGCTGCTCGCACGCTCGGGCGAGATCGAGGCGATCGCGCGCGCCGTGCGGACCCACCACGTCGAGCACGTCGTGATCGCCGCCCGCGGCACGTCGGACCAC
>DATDJA010000464.1:0-5114 GCA_036520795.1 Candidatus Limnocylindrales bacterium | reverse complement strand
CGCCGTCTACCCGGCCTCCGGCTAGGCCCGGCCCGGCCGCCGAACCGCCTTTCAACCCGGATCGGCGCGCCCTATGCTGATCGGGTGATCACGATCCCGGTCGAGGACTTCGTCTTCGCCGCCGCCACGCTCGTGGGCGGCGTCCTGCTGCTGATCACCGTCGTGTTCGACGACATCCTCGGCGGGATCTTCGACGCCTTCGGGCTCGAGATCGGCGGGACCTCCGTGACCCCGCTGCTGCTCGGGTTCATCGCGATGTTCGGCGCGGGCGGCCTCCTGGCCACCCAGGTGTTCGACATCCACGGCGGACAGGCGGCCCTGGTCGCCTCGGTGTTCGGCATCATCGGTGCCGGGCTGGCTGGCGGGCTGTTCGCGTGGCTGCGCCGCTCCGAGAGCGCGGAGCCGTTCTCGCTCAAGGACCTCGTCGGCGAGTCCGCCTACGTCAGCGTCGCGATCCCCGCGGGTCGCTACGGCACGGTCCTCGTGCATGCCGAGGGCCAGGCGCACGAGTTCGCCGCCACGTCCGGCGGCGAGGTTCCGTCGGGAGCGACCGTGCAGGTGGTCGGCGTCGCCGGCACGGGCCTGATCGTCGAGGCCGCCCAGCCGGCGCCGCCGCCCGAGCCCCAAGCCCCCGAACCCCAAGCGTAGCTACCGGCGACCAGAGGGAGTCCGAGCGTGTCCGAATTCTTCAACTTCATCGGCGAAGGGCCGCTCGTCGTCCTGATTTTGATCACCATCGTCGTCCTGCTCGTCGCCTACGTGACGGGCCGGTTCAAGGTCGCGGGCGCGAACGAGGCCCTCGTCCGGACGGGTGGCCTCGTCCGGGCCCCCGCGCAGCTCAAGGTCGTGCGCGCCGGCCGGGTGGTCGTGCTGCCGCTCGTCCACAAGCTCGGCCGCCTGCACCTCTCCGCCCGGCAGATCAACGTCAACCTCTCGGACGCGGTCACGAAGCAGGGCATCAAGTGCGCGGTCCAGGGCGTGGCCACGGTCAAGATCGGCGGCGACGACGAGTCGATCCGCAACGCTGCCGAGCGGTTCGTCGACCGCGAGGACCAGATCGAGTCGATCGTCAAGAACGTCCTCGAGGGTTCGCTCCGCTCGATCGTCGGCACGCTCACGGTCGAGGAGCTGAACTACGACCGCCAGAAGTTCCAGCAGGAGGTCCAGAGCGCCGCGAAGGGCGACCTGGCGACGTCGGGCCTGACGATCGACAACTTCACGATCCAGGCCATCCGCGACGAAGTCGGCTACATGGACCTGATCGGCCAGCAGGAGACGGCCCGCCGCGAGCGGGACGCCCGCATGGCCAAGGCCACGGCCGACCAGGAGGCCGCGGTCCGCGAGGCCGAGGCGATGCAGATCAAGCTCAATGCCCAGCGGGACGTCGCCCTGCGCACCGCCGAGGTCGAGGCCCTGACGGCCGCTGCAGAGGCCAAGGCGGCACAGGCCGGCCCGCTCGCCCAGGCCGCGGCCCAGCAGGAGGTCGTCCGCCAGCAGACCGAGCTCGCGCAGCTCGAGGCGGATCGCAAGCAGAAGGAGCTGATCACCAGCACGATCCGGCCCGCGGAGGCGGAAGCCGACGCCCAGGTCAAGCGGGCCGAGGGCGACAAGCTTGCCCGGATCGCCGAGGCACAGGCGGACGCCGAGCGCGTCAAGCTCGCCGGCAGCGCGGAAGCCGCCGTCCAGATCACCAAGGGAGAGGCGCAGGCCCGGGTCGTCGCCGTCAACGCCGAGGCGGACGCCAAGCGGACGACGCTCGAGGGCAACGCCGAAGCCGGCATCACGTTCACGAAGGGCGAGGCCGAGGCGAAGGCGCTCGCGCTGCGAGCCGAGGCGTACCGCCAGTTCAACGAGGCGGCCATCATCACGACCGTCCTCTCGATGCTGCCGGAGATCGTCCGGGCCGCCGCCGAGCCGTTGGCCGCGATCGACAGCATGACCGTGCTCTCGACCGAGGGTGCGTCGGACGTCGTCCGCAACGCGACGCGCACCGTTGCCGAGGCGTCGGCGACGGTCAAGGGCCTGACGGGCATCGACATCCCGGATCTGATCAACAAGGCGCTCGGGGGCGGCGAGACGACGGAGGACGCCAATGCGCCCGAGCCCGCCAAGCGGACGCCGCGTCGCCCCAACGGCGACGGCGGCGAGGGGTCGTCGGGCGACGGCGGCGGCAGGGCGGGCGGTCACGGCCCGGGTGGTGGAGCGCCGCAGCCGGGTGGCGCGGCGCCCTCCAGTGGCGGCGCGGCGTCACAGGCGGAGGCGACAACGCCTCCTTCGCCCAGCCCCGAGGAACGCCTCGCCGAGGCTTCTGCGTCAATGCGCACCGCGACCGAGCGCATCGCCGTCCCCGCTGCTGGTGCGCTGGGCGGCCTGACCTCGCCGCTGCCGACGATGCCCACCGTGTCCGACGTCCGCCCTGGCGACAAGCGCCGAGTCGCGGTGGCTGCCGCGGGCACCGTCGGGCTCGACGAGGCCTCGACGCTCGACGAGGCCGCCGTGACGCTGGCCAACGAGCTCAGCCAGATCCCCGGTATCCAGCGCTTCGGCGGCACGCGCCTGCGCGATCTCGACCGGAGCGGCCCGCGCACGCTGCGGACCCTGTGGGGCGCGGCCAAGGGCCAGCTTGACGCGCGCTATGGCGACATCACGATCGGCACGCTGCTCGACGAGTTCGAGCACCGCCAGGGAGGTCCGGGAGCGACCCGCTAGCGGCCTTGTGGCCGCCTACTGGAGGATGACCCTCGCGACCTTCTGGGCCAGCTCGCACGGCGTCTCCGAGCTGGACGAACCGAAGTCCGTGCCCAGCAGGCTCACGTAGACGAGGGTGTCGCCCCGCCGCACGAGCACGCCGGACATGAACGCGTCGGAGATCCCGGTGCAGAACGCCTCGTCCCCGAAGCCGGACACGTCGCCGTCGAAATAGCCCGGACTCTCGACCGTGAGCCCGTTGCCCCGGTCCTCGGACGTGGGCTGGGCGTCCTGGCGCTCCTGCTGGAACCTCGCCGCCGCATCGCTCCCGACGTAGCGCGCGATGCGCCCGGTGCCGGAGTCGCCCCTGTCGGCGCTGATGAAGCAGTCCTCGGCGTCGGGAATCACGCGCTTGTCGAGGACGAGGCCGAGCAGCGTGTCGAAGAGCCCCTCGAGCGGGATGGCCTCGGTGCCGCGGCCGAGCACGGCGCTCAGCTGGTCGTCGCTGATGATCGCGCACGGCGCGAGGTTGCCGTTCTCGTCGAGGCCGATCGAGTCGGCAACGCGGTTCACGAACAGCCCGAGGGCCGCGATCACGACCACGAACAGGATCACCAGGAGCACGCCGACGATCAGGCACGCCTTGAGGCAGCCGTTGTTCGACTTCTGGACGGGCTGCGGGTTCCAGTTCGGCGGCGCGCCGGCGCCCCCGGCCGCGCCGGGAACCATGCCCGGGGCGGGAGCCGCCCCCCAGCCCCCACCGGCGGGGGGTGGCCCCTGCGGGACGGGCCCTTGCGGAGGCGCCGCTGGTGGCGCCGGAGCGGGCGCCGGAGCCTGGGTCGGCGCGGCGGGAGCCGCTGGTGGCGGTGGTTCGGGAGCGGGCTGCTGCCCCCAGCCTGTCGCCGCGGGTGCAGGTGCGGCGGCGGGCGCGGGCGGCTGACCCCAGCCCGTCCCGGGGGCCGCGGCCGGCGCGGCCGGAGCGGCCGGTTCGGCCGGCGCCACGGGCTCGGTCGGTGATTGGTCTGCCGGCTGGCCCCAACCGGGGACCTCCCCGGGCTTCGGCGGCTCGCTCGCCATCGTTCTCTCTCTCCCGTGCTCCCCGTTGCGCCGACGCGGCGCATTGTCCATGTTCGGCAGGCCGGACTCAAATGGCGCCTGCGCGATCGTCGCACCCGCGCGCGCCCGGTCGACAGTCAGCCGGCTGCTTCGGCGCTCCTCAGGCTTGCGCTTCCGTCTGCGTCGCCGTGACCTTTGCAATCAGCTCATCGACGGTCAGCACCTGGGCGAACAGGCCGTCAAGAATATCGAGGGTCAGGTTCTGGTACTCGGGTCCGGCGGCTGTTGCCGTCCCGTCACTGAGCACGACGTGGCGGGTGTGGATGACCAGGATCCCCGCTTCCCGGGAAGCCGCACTCAGCCGGTTGATGCGATCGAGGAGCGGCTGAGGGTCATCCAGGCTCTCCACGAAGCATCTCTGGAGGTCGACGTTGATGAGCGCCGTGCGCTCCGGAACAACGGCCCAATCCATCCCGAGCCTCCCGACACGAGAGTCTAGGGCCACGACTCCAATGGGGTCGGTGTTGGCGATCGGGTGGCGCCCGGTTATAGAATCAGGTGGCCACGGCGGAGTAGCTCAGTGGTAGAGCAGGGGACTCATAAGCCCTTGGTCGGTGGTTCAAATCCGCCCTCCGCTACCACCCGAATCGTCCCACGCCCGGGCCCATGGCCCGGGCGTATTCGTGTCCGGCCGCGGGTGGCATTGAGCACAGTGACGATTTCTGAATGTTTCACAACCGAATCGACGCCGTGTGCACAAGACAGGTGCCCATGGGGACTGGTACGTTCGGAACGATCGGCCCAAGGGCCGGCGGAGAACCCGGCGCTATACTCGCGCCCACCGCCGGCCCGGACCGGTGAGTTGGACTCGGAGGCGCCCGTTTGAACGCAAAGTTCCTGCGCAATGGGATCGTGATGCTCGTCCTCGTGGCGGGCACGGTCGCACTGCTCTACACATGGGTGTCGTCGTCGGCGCCGAAATCGTCCGAGGACTACTCGAAGTTCTACAACGACGTCAAGGCGGGCGCGGTCCAGGGTGTCGTGCAGGACGGCGAGACGCTGCAGGTCACGACGACGAGCAACGCGATCTACACGGTCGTCGTCCCGAATTCGATCACCGGTGACGTCTACGCCGACATGCAGAAGGCGTCGGCCGAGGGTGGCCACCCCGATGTCGTGCCCGGTTACGAGAAGAAGGCGACCGCCGACACGTCCTGGATCGGCCTGCTGCTCACGGGGCTGCTGCCGCTGATCGTGATCGGAGGGTTCATCTTCTTCATGATGCGTCAGGCCCAGGGCACCAACAACCAGGCGCTGAGCTTCGGCAAGAGCCGCGCCCGCATGTTCCTGGGCAACAAGACGGTGGTCAC
>DATDJA010000463.1:0-2393 GCA_036520795.1 Candidatus Limnocylindrales bacterium | reverse complement strand
AGGCCGAGCATCAACAGCAGCACGACACGCTCGGAGCACGCGCACGCGGGCTGATCGTCGCGTCCCACGCCCGCCGCGAGCGGCAGGCCCGGGCCGTCCTCGGCGAGGCGCGCCGCGCTGCCGCGGCCGCCGAGGCCGGGCTCACGGCCTTCCGCGAGGCCGAGGACGCTGGTCGGAAGGCGGTGGCGGCGGCGGAGGAGCGCTACTGGCAGGCGGAGGAGGCATCGCGCCAGGCGGCACGCGGTCGCGAGGCAACCCGGGAGGCGCTCATTCGCGCGGAGAGCAGAGCCGAGTCGGCTTCGCTGCGGGTGACGGAGCTGCGGGCGGCACTGGCGGCCGAGGAGGCCGAGCTCGTCGCGGCGCAACGCACGCTTGCCGGGAGCGACGACGACGCCGTCGCCCGCGTAGCGCCCGCCCTCGCCGAGAGCGCCCAGGCCGAGGAGGACTGGCGCGCTGCCGTCGCCCGTCTCGCGGCCGCGGACGACGAGCTGCTGTCGTCCGAGCAGGCCTTGGCCGAGCTCAGGTCCCAGACCAGCGATCGCATCGCCGAGGCGGCGCGTGCCTCCGAGGAAGAGGCGCGCCGCGCCGCGCGCCGGGATCAGGCCGAGGACGAGCGACAGCGAGTGTCGGCGGAGCACGGGACGACGCGAGCCGCCCTCGATGCCGCATCCAGCGATCGCGGCCGGACCGAGGAAGCGGCCGACGAGGCAACCCAACAGCTCGCCGCGGCGGCGTCCGAGCGCGACGCCGCGCAGGCCGAGGCCGATGACGCCCGACAATCTGCCGTTGAGGTCGTGGAGCGCCTCCGCGCGCTGCGGGCCGAGCTGGACGCCATCGAGGAGCCAAAGGACGGGGGCGCGCGTCTGGGCCGTCGGCTGGTGGCCGCGGGCTGGGCGTCGATGCTGGAGTCCATCGAGGCCCCGGAGGAGGCATGGCCCGCGATCGAGGCCGTTGTCGGCGGTGAGCTCGAGGGCGCGCTGCTGTGGAGCGATGGGGGAGATCCGACCGCCGAGATCGACTCCGCTCGCGGCGCCGCCCACCTCCTCGACACAGGCCCGCATGACGATGCCGGCCGAGGCGACGCGCTGGCGGCCGTTGATGGAGAGCGGACCGTGGCCGAATGGATCGGCGCCGCGAACGTCCCGGTCGCGTTCCGATACGCCGTCGTGGCCCGCGACCTCGACGCGCTGCTGGCGGGCTGGCGGCGGCTGCCCGCTGGCTGGAGCGCGGTGACGCGTGAAGGCGACCTTGCCGACGCGCGCGGCATCGTGGTGCTCCACGGGCGCGGCGATCCGCCTGGCGGGGCCGCGGCACGGGCACATGCACGACGGCGCGAGCTCCGCTCGACCGTGGAGCGACTCGAGGTCGAGGCGACCTCGTCACAGGACGCCGCACATCGGGCCACCGAACGCCTGCGGCGGGCTCGTGACGCCCACATCGCGGCTGGCGAGCGTCACGATGCGGCAGAGCGCACGGCCCGACGCGCGCGGGAAGAGCTCGATGCCGCCGAGGGGAGCGTCTCGCGGCTGGAGGCGCGCATGCGCCAGCTCGACGAGGAGATCGCCGCCCTCGAGGACGGCGGGACGCACGCCGCCACCCCGCACGGCGGGCCTGGCGACCACGACCTCCAGAAGCTGCAGGACCGCGCGCAGGAGGCTCGCCGGCGACGTGATGAGCTGGCGGGAGAGCGCGATACGGCGCGAGAACGCTGGACCGTGACCCGGACCGACGCCGAGGCGCTCGAGAGCGCGACCGCCACGCGGCGGCGCGACCGGGCGCTGCACGAGGCGCGCGTCGCGCAGCTCACGGCGTCGCTGCCCGGCCAGCGGGCCTCGCTCGAGGCGTTCGATGCCGAGAACGCCACGCTGGCGGCTGCCGCGGACGACGCGCGGACCGCCGACCGCGCGGCGCAGGCGGAGGGCGAGCGAGCCGAGGCCGAGCGCGAGGCACGTCGATCCGACCTTCGGGCGCTCGAACGCGATCATGTCGGCACGGCATCACGCCTGGCCGAGCTCGAGCGCGCCACGCAGGAGACGGCGATCGAGGCGTCCCGGCGCGATGAGGCGCTCGCG
Organism: Candidatus Limnocylindrales bacterium; assembly: GCA_036520795.1. Taxonomy (GTDB): domain Bacteria; phylum Chloroflexota; class Limnocylindria; order Limnocylindrales; family CSP1-4; genus CAIXZV01. Next base: position 321 of record DATDJA010000463.1, on the reverse strand, counting down.
GCGCTCGCTCGCGAACGCGAGCTGGCGCTGGAGGGGATCCCGGAGTCACCGGAGGCGGCCCCCGAGGCCGAGATCGACGCGCTCGACGACGAGGCGCTCGAGGCCGAGCTGCGCCGGGTCCGACGAACGCTAGCCCAGATCGGATCGGTCAACCCATTCGCCGTCGAGGAGCACCGCGAGGTTGCCTCGCGGCTCGACGAGATGACCGCCCAGAACGACGACCTGCGGGCCGCGATCGCATCGACCGAGGAGCTGATGGCACACCTGGATCGAGAGATCGGCGAGCAGTTCGACGCGGCGTTCCGGGCCATCGCCGACCGC
>DATDJA010000462.1:0-2060 GCA_036520795.1 Candidatus Limnocylindrales bacterium | reverse complement strand
GCGGGGTGAACTACCTCGTCTCGAACCTGATCGCCATCGGAATCACCTTCGGCGTCCGCTATCTGATCGCCGACAACTGGATCTGGGCCGGGCGCGACCGCCGCGATCAGCAGCCGGTCGCCGGCGCTTACCAATACGACGTCGCCGGGCTGATCAAGATCCAGTCGCCGATTGCCCTGCCCGAGCTGGCAGCGTTCAACGTGGATCACCTGGTCGAGCCGGACCTGCTGGTTCGCCGTCGCTGGATGGGCGGCTGGCCGCGGCTGCGCATCAGGACGACCCGAACGGGCGACACGATCCGCTACCGTGAGCAGCTGGGCGCGCTCTCGGCCGCCTTCGACGTGCAGCTCGCCCCCACGGCGGGTGGACCGGTCGTCCTCGACGCCAACTGGCTGCTCGTCTGGTCGCACCACGTGCTGTATACCAACATGGTCGAGCCGCTGTTGCGGTTCATGCTCGTCGCCCGCGGCTACGTGCTGCTCCACAGCGCCGCCGTCGAGGCCGAACAGGGCGCCGTCGTGATGTCCGCCCTCACCGACACCGGCAAGACGAGCACGGTCCTGCGCCTGCTGATGCATCGTTCGTGGGGCTTCATCGCGGACGACATGGCGATCGTGGCGCCCGGCGGGGTGATCATCGGATTCCCGAAGCCCATGACGCTCTCGTCGCACACGATGAGCTCGGTCAACGAGCAGGCCCTGCCGCTGGCGGATCGGCTGATGCTGGGCATCCGCTCGCGCCTGCATTCGCGCGAGGGCCGCGCGGTCGGGCACTCGCTCGGACGCATGCCCGTGCCGATCGTGACCATCAACGCCTGGGTGCAGCTGCTCATCCCGCCGCCCAAGTACCACGTGACGTCGCTCATCGATTGCGACGTCGTGGATCGATCGACGATCGACGCGGTCATCCTCATGGAGCGAGGCGAGCCGCTCGCGGAGATCCCGACGCTCGACGCGACCCTCGACCGGCTGCTCGCCAACACCGACGACGCCTACACGTTCCCACCGTTCGCGGCGCTGGCTCCGCTGCTCGAGTTCGAGGGCCTCGACCACGATGCCCTGCGGGTGCGTGAGCGCGCGCTGCTGTCGGCGGCCGTCGACGCGGCATGGCGGGTCCGCGTCCGGGTCCGCGGTCACAACTGGTCCGACCTCATCCCGACCCTCGTGACCGACAAGCGGCCCGTCCTCGAGCCCGACCCCTTGGTCGTCGCCCAGGACGAGCTCGCGATCGACGACGCGCCCGCGAAGCGGACGCCCGCCTCGGCGGGAACCAGCGTCCGCTGAGGCGTCAGCCCGCCGGCAATAGGGGATCCCGGTGGGCAAGGACCAATCACGACCCGAGTGGCGCGCCGACCTGGAGGTCGACGAGGCCCTCGTCCGCCGGCTCCTGGGCGCGCAGTTTGCGGGCCTTGAGACCCTGACCGTCGTCCCGTTCGCCGAGGGCTGGGACAACGCGCTATGGCTGGTGAACGGCGAACTCGCCTTCCGCTTTCCGCGGCGCGCGATCGCCGTGCCGGGGGTCGAGCAGGAGATCCGGCTGCTGCCGGACCTGGCGAGACGGCTTCCGTTCCCGATCCCGAATCCCGTCTACGTCGGCCGGCCCTCGGACGCCTTTCCGTGGCCGTTCTTCGGGGCACCGCTCCTGTCGGGATCGGAGCCCGCCCGCGTCCCGATCGTCGAGCCACGGTCGGCGCTGGGTGCCGGTTTGGGCGCGTTTCTTCGGACGCTCCACGACCCTGCGCTGGCGGCCGACCTCGGCGGGGAGCTGCCATACGATCCGATGGGCCGCGCCGACATGGCGGTCCGCGTGCCCCGAACGCGCGACAGGCTGAACGCCCTACAGACGGCGGGGTTGTGGACGGCGCCTCCCGAGGCCGAGCGGCTCATGGCCGCGGCCTACGGGCTGGGGCGAGCAGACGGCTTCGCCCTCACGCATGGCGACCTCCATGTCCGCCACCTGCTCGTCGACGACGACGGCAGTCCGAGCGCCGTCATCGACTGGGGCGACGTGTGCCTGGGCGATCCGTCGATCGACCTCTCGCTCTACTGGAGCCTGCTTGA
>DATDJA010000461.1:0-4758 GCA_036520795.1 Candidatus Limnocylindrales bacterium | reverse complement strand
TTCGTGATCTACGACACCGACGATCAGCAGCAGCTGATGAAGCGGATCCTGGCCGAGGAGGACCTGCCGGCGACCGGCGAGTTCCGCCCTGCGGCGATCCTGGGGGCGATCAGCCGGGCCAAGAACGACATGCTCGACGAGGCGTTCCTCGCGGAGAACGCAGTCAACCACCGGGAGCGGATCATCGCCCGCCTCGCCGGGCGCTATCGGGACCGCCTGCGCGCCGCCAACGCGCTCGATTTCGACGACCTCCTGCTGCGCGCCGTCGAGCTGTTCGAGCAGTCGCCCGACACGCTCGCGAAGTACCACGCACGCTGGCGCTACCTCCACGTGGACGAGTACCAGGACACGAACCGGCCGCAGTACCTGTGGATCCGGGCGCTCGCGTCGGCCTCGCGGAACCTGTGCGTGGTCGGCGACGACGACCAGTCGATCTACGGCTGGCGAGGCGCGAACGTCCAGAACATCCTCGATTTCGAGCGCGACTATCCCGAAGCGACGGTCGTGAAGCTCGAGCAGAACTACCGCTCGACCCAGCTGATCCTCGACGCGGCGCACGCGGTCGTGTCGCGCAACGAGCGCCGCTCGGACAAGAAGCTGTGGACGGAGAACCAGGGCGGCGTCCCGATCCAGCGCTTCGAGGCCTTCAACGAGGAGGAGGAGGCCGAGTGGATCGCCCGCCAGATCGACGGCCTCGTGGGATCCAGCGGCCGGGGCTCGTGGCTCACGCGGCGGGCCGACGACGACGAGGAGTCCAGCCGGTTCCGGGCCAAGGACGTCGCCGTGATGTACCGGATGAACGCCCAGTCCCGCGCGATCGAGGAAAAGTTCCTCACCTACGGCATCCGCTACCAGATCGTGGGCGGCACGCGCTTCTACCAGCGGCGCGAGGTGAAGGACGCCCTGGCCTACTTGCGGGTGCTCCGCTCCGACACGGACGTGGTCTCGTTCGAGCGCATCATCAACGTGCCGGCGCGCGGCATCGGTGACAAGAGCGTCGAGGCGCTGCGACGCTGGGCCGTCGCCCACGAGGACAACACCTATGCGGCCGTCCAGGCGGCAGCAGCGGGCGAGGTGGCGGGGCTCGCGCCGCGGATCCGGACGGCGATGGGCGAGTTCGCCAGGCTCCTGATCCGCCTCCGCACCCGGATCGGCGTGCTGCCGCTCCCCGAGCTGCTCGATGAGGTCCTCGAGGCGTCGGGCTACCGGGCGATGCTCGCCGACGGCTCGGAGGAGGGTGAGGACCGCTGGGCGAACCTGCTCGAGCTGCGCCAGGTCACGACCCGCTACGACGACCTGTCGCCTGACGACGCCCTGGACCGGCTGCTCGAGGAGACCGCGCTCGTCGCCGACCAGGATGCGTACGAGGGCGACGCCGACGCCGTCACGCTGATCACGCTCCACGCGGCGAAGGGCCTCGAGTTCCCGGTGGTGTTCATCGCGGGCCTCGAAGAGGGGCTGTTCCCGCACAACCGCGCGCTGGACGACGAGAAGGAGCTGGAAGAGGAGCGCCGGCTCGCGTACGTCGGGATCACGCGGGCGAAGCGGCGGCTGTACCTGTCGCACGCGTGGCGGCGGGCGACGTGGGGCGGCGGCGGCATGAGCGTCCCCTCGCGCTTCCTGCTCGAGATCCCGGCCGAGCTGATGGTCGGGCCGCAGCTCCAGCGCGGGGCCGACTACGGGGTCGACATCGACCCGGACCTCGTGTTCGGAGACCGGCGGTCGCGGTTCGGGCAGGCGATCCGGTCGGGCGGTGGGGCCTACCGGGAAGGGAGCGGCCGCCCGGGGGCGCCGGCGGCCGGGGAGGCGTTCCGCCCCTCGAGGGACCTCGGGGCGAAGCGCGAGGCGTTCGCCGCGGGCGCCCCGTCGGGGTCTCTGGGGCCGCAGCCGCGGTCCACCCCGAGCGTCCCTGCACGACCCATCGTCCCCGGCGAGCGCCGCTACCGCGACGGCGACAAGGTCCATCACGCCAGATGGGGCGACGGCATCGTGATCACGTCGAAGCTCACGCGCGACGACGAGGAGGTCATGGTCGGCTTCCGCGATCCGGCCGTGGGGCGCAAGACGATGCTGGCCAGCCTCGCGAACCTCGAGGTCACCGGGTAGGGAGCCCGTCGCCGATCGGCTGCGCCCTATCCTGTCCGCATGACCACCGAGCCGCGCAAGGGCGTCGCCTACCCGCCGACCGGGGATCCGGCGATCGACCTCGGATCGATCGTCGCCCTGCGCGACTTCGAGGCTCCGGCCAAGGCTCGCATCCACCCGGCCGCCTGGGAGTACTACGCGGGCGGCGCGGGCGACGAGCACACGCTGCGGGCCTGCATCGACGCGTGGGACGCGTTCCGGCTCCGGCCGAGGGTCCTCGTTGACGTCAGCGCCGTCGACGCCTCCACAACGATCCTCGGACGGCAGGCGGCCCTCCCGATCGGGATCGCCCCCGCCGCGCTCCACGGCATGGCCCACGAGGACGGCGAGAAGGCCACCGCGCGCGCCGCTGCGGCGGCCGGTGTGCTCCACGTGCTGTCCACCGCCGCGTCGCAGACGATCGAGGATGTCGCCGAGGCCGCGCCGGATGGCCGGCGCTGGTTCCAGCTGTACGTGCAGCGCAACCGATCGGTGAGTCGCGAGCTCGTCCGGCGTGCCGAGGCGGCCGGCTACGAGGCGATCTGCCTCACCGTCGACCTGCCCGTCCTCGGCTACCGCGACGCGGTGCTCCGGCTCGTGTTCGACCCGGGCGAGGGCGCCTACGCCAACCTGCCGAGGCGCGAGGCGTGGCATCAGACCGCCGACATGGACGACAACCTCGACATGCGGGGCGTCGGGCTCACCTGGGACGTCCTCGACGAGATCCGGTCGTGGTCGTCGCTGCCGTTGGTCCTGAAGGGGATCCTCACCGGCGAGGACGCCGCGCTGGCCGTCGAGCACGGCGCGGACGGCGTGTGGGTCTCGAACCACGGCGGCCGCCAGCTCGACCGGACGGCGGCCTCGATCGAGGTGCTCGACGAGGTCGTGCGCGCCGTGGACGGGCGCGCCGAGGTCTACCTCGACGGCGGCATTCGTCGCGGCCCGGAGGTGCTGATCGCGCTCGCGCTCGGCGCGACCGCCGTGTTCACGGCGCGGCCGTTCCTGTACGCGCTCGCGTGCGCCGGCCAGGCGGGCGTCACCAAGGCGTTCGAGATCCTGCGCGACGAGATCGAGCGGTCGATGGCCCTGCTGGGCACCGCGCGGATCGGGGACATCGGGCGGCGCCACGTCGAGCTGGGCGAGCCGCCTGCATGACCGACGTCGTCGTCGTCGGCTGCGGCATCGTTGGCCTGGCCACCGCGCTGCGGCTCCTCGAGCGCCGGCAGGACCTGCGGATCCGCCTGCTGGACAAGGAGCCGGTCGTGGCCCGGCACCAGACCGGTCACAACAGTGGCGTGCTCCATGCGGGCCTGTACTACGCGCCGGGGTCGTTCAAGGCTCGCCTCTGCCGTGCCGGCAAGACCGCGATGGAGGCGTACGCCGTCGCGCACGACATCCCGGTCGAGCATGTCGGCAAGCTGGTCGTCGCCCTGGGCGAGGACGAGCTGCCACGGATGCGGACGCTCCTCGAGCGGGGGCTCGCCAACGAGGTAGAGGGCCTCGTGGAGGTCGGCCCGGAACGCATGCGTGAGATCGAGCCGCATGTCGCCGGGGTCGGCGCGCTGTGGTCGCCGCGGACGGCGATCATCGACTTCGTCAAGGTCAGCGAGCGGATGGCCGATGACGTCAGGGCCCGGGGCGGCGAGATCCAGCTCGGCGTCGAGGTCACCGGGATCCGCGACACTGGGCAGGAGCGGGTCCTCGCGACCACGGCCGGGGACGTCGTGACCCGCAACGTGATCGTGTGCGCCGGGCTCCAGTCGGACCGCCTGCGGACGACCGAGGTCCCCGCCGACGTACGGATCATCCCGTTCCGTGGCGACTACTACTCGCTCGTGCCGGAAGTGCGCCACCTCGTCCGCGGACTGATCTATCCGGTCCCGGACCCCCGGTTCCCGTTCCTCGGGGTCCACCTGACCCGACGCATCGACGGCGAGGTGTGGGCGGGTCCCAACGCCGTGCTCGCCTTTGCGCGCGAAGGCTACCGTCGTCGGGACGTGAACCTGCGGGACCTCGCCGACGTCGTCTCGTACCGCGGCTTCTGGAAGCTGGCCCGACGCCACTGGCGAACCGGCGCATCCGAGTTCTGGCGGGACTTTCGCAAGGCCGCGTTCCTGGCCGAGATCCGGCGCTACGTTCCCGCCGTCGGCGCCGACGACATCACGTTCGGGCCGAGCGGGATCCGCGGTCAGGCGCTGTCGCGGGCCGGCGACCTCGTCGACGACTTCGTGTTCGATTCCGCGCCATCGGTGATCCACGTCCGGAACGCGCCGTCACCCGCCGCGACCGCGTCGCTCGCGATCGGCGACCACATCGCCTCGATGGCCGTGGACCAGTTCGGGCTGGCCTGACAGTGCGTATCGGCACCGAGTCCCTCCCCGTCGACGCTGCGCTGGTCGAGGAGGCGGCGTCGCTCGCGCCTGACGCGGCCGAGGCCCGACACGCCGACCTCGCCGAGCAGGTGCGCCGCGCGAACCGCCTGTACCACGAGGAGGACGCGCCGGAGATCTCCGACGCGGACTACGACCAGCTGTTCCGGCGCCTGGTCGCGCTCGAGGCGGCCTTCCCGGCACTCATCTCGCCGGACTCACCGACGCAGAAGGTCGGCGGCGCGCCGGCGGGCGGGCGGTTCCC
>DATDJA010000460.1:0-3334 GCA_036520795.1 Candidatus Limnocylindrales bacterium | reverse complement strand
GCAGGATCTCGGCCTCCACGAACGCGCGGGCGGCCTCGCGCACCAGGCGCTGCTCATCGGTCAGGGTGAAGTCGATCACGGCGTGGTGGGCCTCGGGCTGCGGACGCGTGCCGCATCCTACCGCCCCGCGACGGCCGCCTGCCGCTCCCTATACTCGACCCGTGGACACGACCGACGCACCCGCCGACGCCCTCGACCTCGCGGCGCTCGCCCGCCCCAACATCTCGCCCGTCATCGGCCGTTACATGGACCGCAGTTGGTCACACGGGGTCGGCCACCGGCTGGTCGACACGGCGGGGCGCGAATACCTCGACTTCGCCAACGGGATCGCCGTCACGACCCTGGGCCACGCGCACCCCCGGGTGACCGCGGCCGTGCATGCCCAGGTCGACCGGTTGATGGGCCCGGTCCACGCGATGGGGTTCGCGGAATCGACGGTCACGCTCGCGCGCATGCTCGCCGACACCATCCCCGACCCGCTCGACTCGGTGCTGTTCCTCAACTCGGGCTCCGAGACCATCGACGGGGCGATCAAGCTCGCCCGGCGGGTAACCGGCAGGCCGGGGATCATCGCGTTCCGCGGCGCGTTCCACGGGCGGACGATCGGCGCCGCGAGCGTCACGACGTCCAGCCTCAACTACCGGACGGGCTACGAGCCGCTCCTCCCGGGCGTGTACTTCGCGCCGTTCCCTGCCACATACCCGGAGTTCCGGGGCGATGAGGCGGCGGCGACCGCGTCAAGTCTTCGCATCCTCGAGTCTCTCCTGAGCACGGTCATCACGCCCTCGGACGTGGCCGGGATCCTGATCGAGCCCGTGCAGGGCGAGGGTGGCTATTACCCGGCACCGGTCGCGTTCATGCAGGCCCTGCGGAGGCTGTGCGAAGAGCACGGCATCCTGCTGCTCGTCGACGAGGTCCAGTCGGGCTACGGCCGGACGGGCGAGATGTGGGCCTTCGAGCACGCCGGGATCGTCCCCGACGTCGTGTGCGTCGCCAAGGCCATCGCCAACGGGCTGCCGCTGTCGGCGATCGTCACCCGCCGCGAGCTCGGCGAACGCTGGGGACGCGGCGCCCACGGCACCACGTACGGTGGCAACCCGGTCGCGTGTGCCGCCGGCGTGGCGGTGCTCGAGACGATCCGTGACGAGCACCTCGTGCAGAACGCCCATGTCCGTGGCGCCGAGCTGACCGGCGGCCTGCGCGAGCTGATGGCCGACCACCCGGCGATCGGCGACGTCCGCGGGCCGGGGCTGATGATCGGCGTGGAGTTCGTGAAGGACCGGACGACCGGCGAGCCCGACGGGACGACCGCGGAGGCCGTCGCGAATCGGGCCGCGGACGCTGGGCTGATCCTCCTGACCTGCGGTGCCCAGCACCAGGTCATCCGCTGGATCCCGCCGATCGACGTGACGGTCCCCGAGGTCGAAGAGGCGCTCCGCATCTTCGAGGGGGCGCTCGACTCCTAGCGGCGCCCCGGCGGCCTCACCTGGTCCGCTTGAAGTCCACGTACGTGTAGCGGTTGCGACTCGCTGCCTGCGTGTGGGCGGTCACGTGCACCCGCGTCTTCGTGGTCGCGGTCGTGATCAGCTGGGAACTCGACGCGCGCCCGTTGGCATCGGTGATGCCCTTGGTCGTCACCTTCTTGCCGTTGAAGTTCCACGTCCAGGTGACGAGGAGATTCGGGACGGGACGGCCGTTGGCGTCGCGGGCCCTCGAGGTCACCGTCACGGTCTGGCCGGGACCGACCGTCCCGTCGCTGACCGTGGTCCTGAAGCCCTTGCCGCCGGACCGGAGCGTGGGCGTGATCGCCCACCACGCGGTTGTCGACTTGGTCTGGTCGCGAACGACCGCGGTCGCCACCACCTCGAGCGGCGTGCGCTTCGGCGAGGTGCCCGCACGGCCCTTCCGCATCTGGTACCCGTGGGGGTCGGTGTACAGGATCTCGGTGCGCGTGCCCGAGTCCGTCGGCCACGCCACCTTCACCATCAGGCCCTCGATCGGCCTGCCGTTCACGTCCTTGGCGGTCACGAACACGGCCTGTGTCGGGTAGCCGGACTTCACGCCGACCCACTTCACGCTGAGCTTGAGCGAGCCGATCTTCGGCTGCGCGCCGGTGCCCTGGGCAACCGACCAGATGACGTCCGCGAGATCGTTCGCAGCGCGCTTCATGACCTTGCCGGTGAGGTCCTTGACCTTGCCACGGATGTGGTGCTGGTCGTTCTTGAACGCCTTGTGCAGCGCCGGATAGATGTTCCGCGCGTACTTCGCCGAGGCCACGGCCTTGGTGCGGATGTTGGCGAACGTCGAGACCGTCCGGTTCGAGCTGTGCCACTCGGGCATGTCGCTGGCCTTGCGGGTCATCGGGCCGACGTTCGACTCGTAGTTGTGGTGCTCGCCGCCACTGTCCAGGGCTGCGTAGGAGCTGTGATACGGCTGGAGGATGTCGCCGTAGATGTGCGCCAGCAGGCCGATGTGGTAGCTCGCGTCCTCGTAGTCGCCGGCCTGGTACGACGCCTGGGCCTTGTCGAACTCGGTGGCGATGCGGTCGATCGCGCCGCCCCGCTTGCCCGACCCGTGGTAGACGTGGTCGTCCTGGTCGCCCTCGGCGCGCTCGATGGTGTCCGGATCGTCGCTGGCGAGCCGCGCGGTTTGGGCGTCGAACCAGCCGTCCACCCGCCCGTCGAGCACCCGCCGGGCCTGGTCGATGATCCAGTCGTGGGTGCCGTAGCCGTCGCCGCCGCCATTGCTCCAGGCTGTCGCAGGAGTCGCCTGGGACGCGAACGCGCCCGTCGACACGACGAGCGCGAAGATGGCGGTGGCGAGGCGAGACCCTTGGCGTGCGTGCGTCAACGAAAGACCGTCAATTGCTACCGGTTGCGGGCCAGAAAGGCCATCACGTCTTCGAGGCGGAAACGGCGGTCGCCCCGCTTGCACACACGATAGTAGGGCAGCTCGCCTCGATCGCCGAGGCGCTTCACGGTGTTGACGTGGAGGTGGAGCATCTCTGCCACCTCGCTCGCGGTGAGCATCGGGCCGAGATCGGTGATCGCCATGGACGCCATACGGTGTCTTGCCTCGTCTGTGTAGTGAACCGGGCGGTCCGTGAGGGCACTGCGGTGCGGTCCGGCTCGTTGCTGATGGGAGTGTCCGAGTCAAGGGTGGCCTCGCCAAGCCGTACTCTCGTCTACCCGGTGGTACCAAACGAACGGGGCCTGAACGTCACCGGCCACACGCGTCCGCCGTACCGAAGCCCCGTCGGGCCGGCGCCGCGCGCCCGACGCGTGGGGGCACAGCCATGCGTCGACCGTTCGCGACGGCCGGCCCCGGGCATCGC
>DATDJA010000459.1:0-4146 GCA_036520795.1 Candidatus Limnocylindrales bacterium | reverse complement strand
GCGCAGCTGCGTGAACAGCCGCTGGGCGTCGTCCGCGTTGGTCGGCACGATCACCAGGCCGCCGGCGACCGACCCGCCGGTGCCCGTGACCACGATGCCCGTCTCGCCGATCCAGCCGACCGCGGCATCGAAGCCGCCGATGAGCTTGAGGGCGTCGTCGACCTGCCCGACGCCGTCCTTGAGGGACGGCTCGCTGGCGAGCATCGCCTTGAGGCGCTTGAGCGCCGCACCGACGTCGTGGGCATCGATCAGCGCGATCGTGTCCGCCGGGACGAGGGACGGGATCTTCGACTCCGCGTTGTTGACGGGGCCCATCTGCTCGACGTGGGGCATGCGCGTCTCGACGACGAGCGCGCTGTCCCGGGCGACGACCGCGCTGGCCAGCCAGGCCGGGAAGAGGCCGTCGAGGGACGAGGGCATCGCGGGCAGGCCGGCGATGTCGGGCGCCATGGCGCCGGCGGCGTCGACGATCGCGGCCGTGTCGACGTAGGCGAAGGCAAGGCGGTCGCCGGTGATGGTCGACGACGCCGTCTTGAACTGGGCGTTGGTGTTGAGGCCGGACTTGCCAGCGGTGTCGATCGCGGCCTTGACCGACGCGAGGTCGCCCAGGGCGAGAACGGGGCCCGTGACGGCGTACGCCGGCTGGATCTCCTTGGCCATGACGCTGACGTCAGCCTTCGGCTGGATCACCGTGATCGTGACGCCGTTGTAGGTCTCGGTCGTGGAGGTGGCACCGGACTCCGCGAGCGTGGATGCGGCCCAGGCGGTCGCCTTGGCGGCGTCCGTGACGCTGGCCAGGGCCAGCGCGCGGGCCTTCGACGCGTCGGAGCTCGAGGGCACGGGGCCGACGCTCACGCTGAGCTGGCCGCCGAACCAGGGCTGGATGTCGGCCGTGTAGCTCTGCTTGCCGTCCGAGGCCTTGTTGACGAGCTGGTCGAGGACCTCGTTGATCTTGGTCGGGAAGGCAGCTTGATCGTCGAACCCGGGGAACGCGCTGACGACCTTGGCGAGTTCGGCCTGCTGATTGCCGGGGAGGTCGAGACGGACCTCCGCATAGGTGACGCTGTCGGTCGGTGCCCAGGCGAGGACCGAAGGCGTGCCCGATGCGCCGGTCAGCAACGCGGCGGCCGCGATTGCCGCGCCGGCGACGAGCGCGACGACGACGAGCGCGGCAACCCACTTGAGCGGGCTGCGGCGCTTCGTTGCCGGTGCCGCCACCACGGGCGCGGTGACCACGCCGGCCGCGGGAGCCTCGGGCGGGGCGAAGGTCGGAATCGGGGCCGCGGGCGGGGCGGCGTCCGGTGCCGGCGGGGCCGGCGGGACGTAGGCCGCGGTCGGCGCCACATCGGCCGTGGGGGCGACGGGCGCCTCGGGCACGGCCGGCGTCGGGGGGACGGGCGGCTCGCCGGGCGGTGGCACGTAGGCCTGGGTCGGATCCTGGTCGGTCATGGCGGTAGGTCCCTCTAGCGGCGGCCGAGCATCTGGCCCATCGCTGCGCGACGGCCACCTGCTCCGGAAAGTTGCTTCATCAGCTTCTGCATCTCTGCGAACTGCTTGATCAGGCGATTGACGTCCGGGAGCGTCGTCCCGGATCCATTGGCAATTCGTCGACGGCGCGAGGCGTTGAGCACACCGGGCTCGCGGCGTTCGCGCGGCGTCATGGACAGGATGATCGCCTCGACCCGCTTGAGGTCGCCGCGATCGACGGCGTCCTGGGCTTCCTTGGCCATGCCGCCCATGCCCGGGATCATCGACATGACCTGGCCCATCGGCCCCATCTTCTGCATCTGGCGCATCGACGCCAGCATGTCCTCGAGCGTGAAGGCGCCCTTGCGCACCGACTCCTCGAGCTTGGCGGCCTGCTTCTCGTCGAACGCCTCCTGGGCGCGCTCCGTGAGCGTGACGATGTCACCCATGCCGAGGATCCGGCCCGAGAGGCGATCGGGATAGAACACCTCGAGCGCGTCCGTCTTCTCGCCTGTCCCCAGGAACTTGACCGGGATGCCGGTCACGGCGCCGATGGACAGCGCGGCGCCGCCTCGGGCGTCGCCATCGATCTTGGTCAGGACGAGCCCTGTGACCGGGACGGCGCCGGCGAACCCCTGGGCCACGGTGACCGCCTCCTGGCCGGTCATCGCGTCGACGACGAGCAGGGTTTCGACGGGCTTGACGGCCGCGTTGATCGCGCGGATCTCGTCCATCAGCGCGTCGTCGATCGTGAGGCGGCCGGCGGTGTCGATGATCACGACGTCCCGACCCATCCGCTTCGCGGCTTCGATGCCGCCCCGGGCGATGTCGACCGTTGGGGTCCCGACCGGGGCACGATGGACCGCGATCCCGAGCGACTTGCCGAGCGTCTCGAGCTGGTCCGCGGCGGCCGGCCGGTACGGGTCGGCCGCGACGAGCATCGGCTGACGGCCGAGCTTGGCGATGTGCTTGGCAAGCTTGGCCGCCGAGGTCGTCTTGCCCGAGCCCTGGAGGCCCACGAGCGCGACCACGGCCGGGCTGCCCGAGAGATGGAAGGTGCGGTCGCCGGTCGAGAGGAGCGCGGTGAGCTCCTCGTGGACGATCTTCACCACCTGCTGGCCGGCGGTCAGGCTCTCGAGGATCTCGGCGCCGACGGCCCGCTCGCGCACGCGCGCCACGAACTCCTTGACGACCTTGAAGTTGACGTCCGCCTCGAGCAGGGCCAGGCGGACCTCGCGCATCGCGGCGTCGACGTCGGCCTCGGACACGCGGCCCCGACCGGTGAGCCCGGCGAGGGTCTGGCGGAGGCGATCGCTGAGGCTGTCGAACATGCGGAGGCGGCGACCCTTGTGCTGTCGGTGAGATCAGGCCGGACGGCGAAGACCGGCCGGTTGGTGCGCGGGTTCTGGCGACACCGAGGCGGTGGGAGTGTACGTCATGACCCCGAAGGTCGCCCCTGGCCCGATGGTCGTGGGCCGTCTGGCAACGACCGTCCCCCTGGTCGGCGGCCGGAAGGTCAGTCGAACAGCGCCTCGACGAAGGCGTCCGGGTCGAACGGGAGGAGGTCGTCGGCCTGCTCCCCCACCCCAACGAACCGGACGGGCACGCCGAGGTCGTGCTCGATCGCGAATACGATGCCGCCCTTGGCCGTCGAATCGAGCTTGGTCAGGACGACGCCGGACAGCCCAACGGCAGCGTTGAACGCCAGGGCCTGCGCGAGGCCGTTCTGGCCGGTGGTGGCGTCGAGGACGAAGAACGTCTCGACGGCTGCACCCGGCAGTCGCTTGTCGATCACCCGGCGGACCTTGGCCAGCTCGTCCATGAGGTTCGACTTGGTGTGCAGGCGACCCGCCGTGTCGGCGATCACGATGTCCGCGTGGCGCGCGACCGCGGCGTCGATGGCGTCGAAGACCACGGCCGCCGGGTCGGCGTTGGGCGCGTGGGCGACGATCTCGGAGCCCGTCCGCTGGGCCCAGATCCGAAGCTGGTCGATCGCGGCCGCGCGAAACGTGTCGGCGGCCGCGAGGACGACGCGACGGCCCTGGGCGCGCTCGCGGGCCGCGAGCTTGCCGATGGTCGTGGTCTTGCCGGTCCCGTTGACGCCGACCACCAGCACGATCGCCGGGCCACCCTCGACGGCCGGCCTGGGCTCCCAGTGCTCCGCGTCCCGCTCCGCCAGGAGGGCGGCGAGCTCCGCGCGGACGGCCGCCTCGGCGGACACGTCACGACGCTGGCGCGCCCGCTCGACGACGTCCATCGCGAGGGCGGCGCCGACGTCGCCGGTGATCAGGATCTCCTCGATCTCCTCCCAGTCGGCGCCATCGCCACCGCCGAGCGCGCTCCGCAGGCGCGAGCCGAACCCGGTCCGCGACTTCTCGAGGCCGTGTTCGAGCTGCTCGCGCTCGCGCTCGCGCCGGGCGGCATCGGCCTTCTCGGGGCTGTAGTCGGCGCCCCAGGCCCACTGGACGTCGGGCTCGGGCGCGGGAGCGACGAAGGGCTCGGCGTGGACCACCGGCACCACCGGCGGCAGCTGGCCGAGGATGGCGTCGGGCTCGCCGGCGAGGTCGAGCTCGAGCGCGGATGGCTCCGGCACGACGACGTCGTCGGGTGAGTCGGCGGACCGCCACTCGTCGCCGATCAGGTCGTCGGCGGGCGAGGCGTCGGCAGCCGGCTCCTCCG
>DATDJA010000458.1:0-15104 GCA_036520795.1 Candidatus Limnocylindrales bacterium | reverse complement strand
GATCTTCCGCTGGACGGCACCCTCGCCGGGGGCGATGACCGGCCGGACCGTGGCGATCACCGGGCCGACGTCGGGCCTCGGCCTGGCGACCACCTGGGCGCTCGCCGCCCTCGGCGCGCGGGTCGTCCTCATCGGCCGCAGCGGACGGCGCTTGAGCGCACTGGCCACGGCGCTCGATGTGGCGTTCGGCGAAGAAAGGTTCCCCACGGTGGTCGCGGACATGGGCGACCGCGCGTCGGTGCGCGACGCAGTGGAGCGGATCGTCGCGTCGGAGCGGCGCCTCGACGTGTTGATCGACAACGCCGGCGCCATCTTCCCGGAGCGGCGCGAGAGCCCCGACGGGTTCGAGGCGACGTTCGCGCTGATGGTCGTCGGGCCGTTCGCGCTCGAGTCGGGCCTGGAGCCCCTGCTCCGCGGCACGCCCGGCTCACGGGTGATCGCGGTCACCTCGGGCGGGATGTACACGCAGCAACTGCCCCTCGACGATCCCGCCTACCGCCGGGGCGACTACTCCGGGCCACGGGCGTATGCCCGCGCGAAGCGGGCGCAGGTCGCGCTGATGCGCGAGTGGGCGCGGCGGACGGGCGGCTCGATCGCGTTCACCGCCATGCACCCGGGCTGGTCGGACACGCCCGGTCTCGCCGAGTCGCTGCCCGGCTTCTACCGCGTGATGCGGCCGCTGCTGCGGACCCCTGAACAGGGCATGGACACCATCGTCTGGCTCGCGACCCATCCCGAACCGGCCGCGATCAACGGCCGGCTGTTCCTGGATCGCCGCCCACGACCGTTCGACCGGGTGCCCTCGACGCGCCTGTCCCGCCCTGAGCGTCGGCGGCTGTGGGAGCTCGTGGCCGGGATGGCGAGCGGGTCCGACCCGGGCTGATCAGCGTCCCCGGCGACCCACCGCCTCGGCGATGGATGCCGCGGCCTCCACGACGCGGTCCGGGATCTGGACCGCACCTCCGCTCTTCGCGGACAGGGGAGTGGCCGAGGCCGCCCCGCCGACCGCGACGAGCGGGACGTCATGCGCGAGCAGGGCCGCCACCACGTCCGCCGCCGATTCGCGGTCGTCGTCCGTGATCACGCCGACGACGGCCGCTTTGGCGCGCGTGCGTGCGAGGGCGTCGACCCATCCGTCGACCGTGACGTCCGAGCCGAGGTACAGCACACCGATGCCGCGCCGCCGCAGCGCCGCGGCGAAGGCGAGCGCGCCGAGCTCGTGGCGCGACCCCGGTGGCAGGCCGACGACGACGGACACCTTGCGCGGTGCTCCGGCGGCCTGGAACGCGGCCGCCAGCCGGCGACCCATCGCCCCGCTCGCGGCGTGCTCGCCGGCCACGCTCAGGCGTCCCTCGGCCCAGGCGTCGCCGAGCGCCGCCGCGGCCGGCAGGAGCAGGTCGTCGACGATGGACTCGAACGATCCCGAGGCGAGCATCTCGTCCAGGACCGACTCCGTGTCGGGCGCCGAGTTCGCCTCGGCCGCGCGCACAAACCGCGCGATCAGCTGCTGGCGATGGTCCGGCCCAGGCGATGGTCGGCCAGAGGCCAGGGTCGGTCGCGCGACGGGGACGACGTCGTCGAGACGGACCTCGCCCGACCCGATCGCGCGGGCAGCCTCGGAGGCCGTCCAGCCAGATGCAACGAGCGATTGCATGGCGACCAGCACCCGGATCGTCCCGTCGTCGTAGAGGCGATATCCGCTCGGTGTCCGGACTGGCCGGATCACCCCGTACCGCCGCTCCCACGCGCGGATGAGGGGCGCCCCGACGCCGGATCGCGCCGACGCCTCCTTGATGGTGTACATGGTCTGTCGAATGTTAGCAGGGGCCGTCGCGACCCCCGGGCATCGGTGGCACGATGGGCCCGTGACCGACCCGCCGCCCACGCCCCGCCGGCGCTTCGGCGGCCTGCTCGTCGACCCGGCCCCGCTGCGGCTCGATCGGGACTTCCGGCTGCTCTGGATCGGCCAGGGCATCAGCACCGTCGGGCGCACGTTCACCCTGGTGGCGGTGCCGTACCAGGTCTACGTGCTCACCGGCGACATCCTCGCGGTCGGCGCGCTGTCGGTCGTCCAGCTCGCCGCGACCCTCATCTTCGCCCTCGGCGGCGGCGCGGTGGCGGACGCGGTCGACCGGCGCCGCCTGCTCCTGTTCACCCAGGTCGGCCAAGCCGGCTGCAGCGCCGCCTTCCTGCTCATCGCCCTGTCACCCGCGCCCTCGCTCCTCGCGATCTTCGCCGTCATGTTCGTGTCCATGGGGCTGGGCGCGATCGATGGCCCGGCGCGCGCGTCGGCCGTTCCCCGCCTCGTGCCGATCGAGCGGCTGCAGGCCGCCATCGGGCTCAACCAGCTGATGTTCAACGCGGCCTGGGTCATCGGGCCGGCGCTGGGCGGGATCGTGCTCGCGACGGCGGGGCCGGCGGCCGCCTACGCCATCGACATCGTCACGTTCGCCGCGGTGATCGTCGCGCTGCTGCTCATCTCCCCGATCCCGCCGGCGCCCGACGCCGTCCGCCCCAGCATCGGTGCCGTCGTCGAGGGCCTGCGCTTTGCGCGCCGGCGGCGCGAGGTGCTGGCGACGTTCATCGTCGACCTCAACGCGATGATCTTCGGGTCGCCAGCATCGCTGTATCCGGCGCTCGCGCTCGACGTGTTCATGGTCGGGCCCGCCGGCGTCGGGCTGATGTGGTCGGCGACGGGGTTCGGGGCGATGGTCGGCGCCCTGTTCAGCGGCTGGACGACCACCGTCCGGCGAACGGGCCGCGCCGTCCTCATCGCGGTCGCCGTGTGGGGGCTGGGGATCCTCGGCTTCGGGCTCGCGACGTTCAGCTTCCCCTTGGCGCTGCTGTTCCTCGCCATCGCCGCCGGGGCGGACGTGATCAGCGCCGTCCTGCGCAGCTCGATCGTCCAGATCCTGACGCCCGACACGCTGCGTGGCCGGGTGTCATCGATCCACATCCTCGTGGTGACGGCCGGCCCGGAGCTCGGCAACGCGGAGGCCAGCGTGGTCGCCTCGGTCATCGGCACCCAGGGCGCCGTCGTCTCCGGCGGCCTGCTGACGCTGGCCGGGCTGGGTGCGATCGCCCTCGCGATGCCGGAGTTCCGTCGGCTCGACATGCCAACCGCCATCGCCGACACCGCCGCGGCGGCGCACGCGGTCGGCTGATCGCGCCCCGGCCGGGGTGACAATGGGGCCGGCCATAAGAGGAGTCACGGTTGGCGGTCAGCGCGTTCGACCTGTTCAAGATCGGCATCGGGCCGTCGAGCTCGCACACCGTCGGCCCGATGCGGGCGGCGCGCCAGTTCGCGCTGCGCCTCGAGCACCAGGCGCTCATTGAACGCACAGCCCGCGTCAGGACCGGGCTCTACGGCTCGCTCGGCGCCACGGGCCGCGGCCACGGCACCGACAAGGCGATCCTGCTGGGCCTCGAGGGCGAGCAGCCGGACACGGTCGACATCGACGCGATCCCCGGGCGCCTCGACAGGATCCGCTCGACGGGGCGGCTCCGCCTCCTGGGCCGCCACGTGGTCGCATTCGACGAACCCACCGACCTCGTGTTCAGCCAGCAGGTCAGCCCGGACGACACAACGCCGTTCCACACCAACAACATCCGGTTCGCTGCGCTCGGTGGTGGTGGCGAAGTCCTCGCCGAGGGGACCTACTACTCGGTCGGCGGCGGCTTCGTGGTCAGCGGCGAGCTGGCGGCCGACGGGAGCGCGCCGCACGGCGTGATCCCCGCGATCGACGTGCTGCCGTTCCCGTACCACAGCGCGGACGAGCTCCTCGCCATCGCGGCCGCGGAGAACACGACCATCGCCGGGATCGTCCGCCGCAACGAGCGCCACTGGCGCACCGACGATGAGATCGACGCCGGCCTGCTCCGGATCTGGGCGGCGATGCAGGCGTGCATCGAGCGCGGCCTTCGGGTGGGCGGGACGTTGCCGGGGCCGCTCGCGGTTCGGCGGCGCGCGGCCGCGCTCCATCGCTCGCTGACGGCGGGCGGATCCGTTCCCGGCGACGAGGCGGCCGGCGGCGATGCGCTCGCGGTGCTGGACTGGGTCAACGTCTACGCGCTGGCGGTCAACGAGGAGAACGCGGCCGGCGGGCGGGTGGTCACCGCGCCCACGAACGGCGCCGCCGGGATCATCCCGGCCGTGCTCGCCTACTACGCGCGCCACCTGCCCGGCTCGACCGATGCCGGCGTCATCGAGTTCCTGCTGACCGCGTCGGCGATCGGCGTGCTGTACAAGGAGAACGCCTCGATCTCCGGCGCCGAGGTTGGCTGCCAGGGCGAGGTCGGGGTCGCCTGCTCGATGGCGGCGGCCGCGCTGTGCGCCGTGCTCGGCGGCACGCCCGCCCAGGTCGAGAACGCGGCCGAGATCGGGATCGAGCACCACCTGGGCCTGACCTGCGACCCGGTGGGCGGGCTGGTCCAGATCCCGTGCATCGAGCGCAATGCGATCGGGAGCGTGAAGGCGATCAACGCCGCCCGGATGGCCCTCGCGGGCGACGGGTCACATCACGTCTCGCTCGACGCCGCGATCAAGACGATGCGCGAGACGGGCGCCGACATGACGACCAAGTACAAGGAAACGTCGCGGGGCGGCCTCGCCCTCAACGTCGTGGAGTGCTAGGGCGGGCCGACGGGACGATCGTCCGTCCACCCGCCCCACGCGGTTCAGGCCGGGACGCTGCCCGCGGCCTCGGCGGCGCTCTTGACAGCAGCCGCCGCCTCGTCGCTGACCGGGGCCGCCTTGACCTCGGCCGCCTCGGGCAGCTGCTCCTTGACCTCCTCGACCTGCGCCAGCTGGACGAGCGCGATGATCCCCGACGAGTTCGGGGTCAGCACGTCCGCGAGCTCGCGGGCCGTCTGGCTCTTGGCGTTGAGGTTGCCGAGCTTCCCGATCGCTGCGCCGCCGACGCCCACGGCGAGCGCTGAGGCGATGATCGAGGGCGGGAAGATGATGCCCACGACAATGCCCGCGACGGCCCCGGCGAGGAAGCCCTTCTTGGTGTGGTGGTCGGTCATCTTGACGACGTTGATCTTGCCCTCGGCATCGGCGTTGGCCACGAGGACCCCGTCGATATCAAGCGCGCCGGACTTCTCGGCTTCGATCAGATTCTCGTAGGCGGCCTTCGCGGCGTCCATGTTCGCGAATCGCGCGACCAGGATCGCGTTGTCGCCGGAGATGCCGATTGCGCCCTCGGCGAGGATGCCCTGGTCGTCGGCAACGACGCCTTCGATGATGGCGTTCCCCTGGTCGTCGGCCGCGGCCCCGACCACGCTCGTGATCCCGTCCTGCTCGCCCGCGACGACGAATCCCTGGACCTTGCCGGTCGCCGGGTCGGTGATCTCGTTGTTCTTCTTCTCGTCCGTCATCTGTCCCCGCTCCATGAGCTTCCCCGGGTCTCCGATCGTGTGCGATCTGTGCGGCCGCGGACTCCCGAGTCTACCGGGCGGCTCCAACCGCAGGCTCACCGTTCCTTGGTGAATTCCGGGCGGGCCGAGGTCGCTACCATGATCGCGGCCCAGGCGGGTCCAGGTTCGAGGAGGAGCGACGCCCCGTGACTGCCCAGTCGCCGACGCTGCGCGAGCACGGCAACGCCTACAACATCTTCATCCTGGTCCTGACCATCTTCTCGCTCGCGATCATGGTCCTGCTCCTGTTGCCCGTCGACGATCAGACGCGTCAACTCCTGAACGTCTACGACAACGCAGTCGCGTTCATCTTCCTCGCGGACTTCACCTACAACATCACGGGCGCCCGCCCCAAGTCCGGGTACTTCATCCACCAGCGCGGCTGGCTGGACCTGCTCGGCTCGATCCCGACCTTCGGCCTGTTCCAGCTCGCGGCGCTCCTCCGCCTTGCCCGGCTGAGCCGGCTTGCCCGCATCGGACGCCTCATGGGCGGCCAGAAGCGCAAGGACCTGATCGCGGATGTGCTCGAGAACCGCGGGCAGTACGCGACGTTCATCACGATCCTCGCGGCGGGCATCGTCCTCTGTACGGCCAGCATCCTGGTGCTGCAGTTCGAGAGCACGGATCCCGCCGCCAACATCACGACGGGCGGCGATGCCCTGTGGTGGGCCGTGGTGACGATCACCACCGTCGGCTACGGTGACAAGTACCCGATCACGACCCTCGGCCGCCTGACGGGCGTGTCGGTGATGTTCGCGGGCGTCGGGATCATCGGCGCCCTGGCCAGCATCCTCGCGAGCCTCCTCGTCCCACCGCCGAAGCCGCCCGAGGAGCCGACCGAGGCCGAGATCGAGGAGGCCGCCGCGACCGCGGCTGCGTCTGCGGCCACGTCCGCGGCGGCGCCAGCAACCGATGCGGTCGCGGCCGAGCTCGCCAACCTGCGTGCCGAGATCGCCGCCCTGCGCGAGGCGCTCCCGCCCAAGCCAGGCTGATCGCTCGTCGGGCGCGAAACGGGCGCCCGCGGCGGACGCCCGTGTGCGGCGAGTCGGGCCGGTGACACCGGCCCGGAATGGGTTCGGCGCTAGACGCCGCCGGCGGTCCCGTCGACGTCGAAGGCCCTCCTGACCTCGGCCGAGTTCAGGTAGAGCAGGATGATGCCCGGCAGGATCGCCGCACCGAGCGCGGGTCCGAGGCCGGAATCGAACATCACGAAGAACGCCGAGATGAGGGCGAACACGGACAGGATCACCGCAAACAGCCACGCCCACGGCTGAAGCGACCACAGCGCCCAAGAGGCCGCGAAGTAGATCAGCCCGACGACGATCCACATCAGGCCCCAGAAGCCCCAGCCCGCGGTGACGTCCGCCGTGTCGAACATCCCGAAGAAGTTGAACCCCCAGATCCGCAGGCCTGCGTAGATGTAGTACAACCCGGCCATCAGGCCGAAGAAGCCGAGCACCGAGATCAGGATCGGCGGATTCTTCACGACTGGCTCTACCTCACTCCGACGCTCGCGACGCCCCGGCGCTCATGGATCGCTCGGACGGCAGACCCGCGAGTCGCCGAAGCGTACGCCCCCGCCGGAACGGCCCGCAAGGCGAACTGGCGTGCCCGTCAGCTCGGGCCGGGCATAGGCTCGGACGGTTCGACCGGCGGCTCGACCGACGGCTCGACCGGCGCGGGCGGCGGCTCGCTGGGCCAGCGACGCCCGAAGTCGGTCACGGCAGATCCCAGCGAGAGGTACAGGCGGTCCTCGCCGATCCGGTCCATCAAGCCGGTCTTCCTCATCCGGTCGCGCACGGAGCCTTTGACCTGGGCCAGGAGCACCTCGATCGAGCGCTCCTCGAGGTCGCCGACGAGCTCATACAGCATGTCGGCCGACGTGACATCGAGGTCCGCCGTGGCCGCGAGGTCGATCAGGATCCCGTGCGGCCGAGGCTCGGCCGCGTCGACGAGCGCCAGGATCTGGGTCCGTGCCACGTTGGCGTTGAAGAAGTACAGCGGGGCGTCCAGGCGAATCACGAGCAGGTCGGGGATCTGCGTCGCGTCGGGGTGGCGGGTGAGGTCCCCGAACGTCGCTCGATAGCCGGGGATCCGCCCGAGGGCGGCAACGTACGGCCGGCTCGCCCGATACAGCAGGAAGGCCACCGAGAGCAGGACGGCGATCGCGAGCCCGGTGAGGACCGTCGTGAGGACGACGCCCACGAGCGCGACCATCGCGATCAGGAAGTCCGTCCGCCGCCACGTCCAGTAGCGGCGCATCTCGCTCACGTCCATGAGCCCGATGACGGCCGCGATCACGATCGCACCCAGGACGGCGTTGGGCAGGTTGGCGAACACCGGCGCGAGGAAGACCGCGGTCGCGAGGACGAGGCCGGCCGTGACCAGCGACGACAGTTGCGACTTGGCGCCCGCCGACTCGCTCGTCGCGGTCTGCGACAGGCTGGCATCGGCCGTGAAGCCCCCGAACAGGCCCGTTGCGATGTTCGCGGCGCCCAGCGCGACCAGCTCCTGGTCGGCGTCGATCTCGTAGCGATGGCGGGTCGC
Source organism: Candidatus Limnocylindrales bacterium (assembly GCA_036520795.1). Lineage (GTDB taxonomy): Bacteria > Chloroflexota > Limnocylindria > Limnocylindrales > CSP1-4 > CAIXZV01. Next base: position 7,139 of record DATDJA010000458.1, on the reverse strand, counting down.
GAACCCGCGCGCGGCGCCCACCGATTCACCGACCGCGAGGAAGACGATCCCCACGGCGCCCAGGATCAGCAGCGGGATCGCCGACACCGGCGGCACGGGGATGCCGAGCGAGGGCAACCCGGTCGCGATCTCGCCCACCACGGTGACCCCGTGCTCCTCGAGGTCCAGCAGCGGCACGGCGGCCAGCCCCAGGAGCAACGCGATCAGGGCTCCGGGGATCTTGCGCGAGATCGCGCGCAGCACGAGGATCAGCACGAGGGCGGAGAGGCCGACCGCGAGCGTCCACGGGTTCGTGTCGGGAAGCTCGTCGACGAGCTGGCGCAGCTGGTCCGGGACCGAGCCGCTGACCGACGCCACGCCCAGGATCTTGGGCAGCTGCCCGACGAGGATCGTGATCGCCAGCCCGAAGATGAAGCCCGTCACGACCGACTTCGTGAGGAAGTCGGCGATGAACCCGAGCTTCGTGATCCCGCCCGCGGTGAGCAGCAGCCCGACGGTCAGCGCGAGCGCCGACGTCAGCACGAGGAACAGCGATGGGTCGCCGCCCGCCATGTCGACCACGACGGCGGCCGACATGATCGCCATCGTCGAGCTCACGGTGACCTTCAGGTGCCGGCTGGTGCCGAACACGGCGTAGACGGTCATGGCCGCGAACGCGGTGGTCAGGCCGATCTCCGGTGGCACGCCGGCGAGGCCCGCGTACGCGAGCGCGACCGGCACCATCACCACCCACGACGTGAGCGCGGCGAGCAGGTCGGGCCGCAGCCACGCGCGGGGATAGGACCGGGCCCAGACCGTGATCGGGACGTAGCGTGGGATGAGCGGCCGCACGCGCTCCGCGAGCGTCGGTGTGTGCGCAGGGTCCTCGGCCGTCACCGTGACCCCCGTCGGGTCATCAGGAGGCGCCCGTCGCTCCGTACGTCCCCGGACGGATCGGCTCGATCCCCTTCGCCGCCATGCCGGCCGCCACGCGCCGTCGCAGCTCGGCCTCGACCTCGTTCCGCGCCTCGGGATTGACCCGGCCGGTGAGCCGCAGGGTCGCGCCGCTCGAGGAGAGGCGGATCGTCGCCGCATACCCGGGCACGTCCTGGAGCTTCGGCGCGAAGACCTCGTCCGCGGCGAGGTCTCGGCCGACGGCGTCGAAGATCTCGATCACGCCCTCGACGTCCCGGTCGGCGATGCCGTCGAGGTCGACCGTCGCCGTCGCGTAGGTCCGCGTCCGGTTCGACGACACGCGGATCGTCCCGTTCGACACCGAGTGGACCGTTCCCCTCACGTCACGGACGACGGTGCGTCGCAGGCCGACCTCCTCGACCGTGCCTTCGATCATTCCCAGCTGGACGACGTCACCCTTGAAGTACTGGCCTTCGGTCAGGATGAGGATGCCCATCAGGTAGTCGAGGATGATCGCCTGGCCGGCGAGGGTCAGGGCGGCGAGGACCAGTCCGAGCCCGGCGAGGACCGACCACAGGTCGAACACCGCGAGGACGACGCAGATAGCCGCCACGAAGATCCCGAATCGCAGCAGCTTCGCGAACAGGTCCTCGAGCGTGACGACCCGGCGGTCCGTCTCCGCGAGCAGCGCAGGGTCGCCGGCGAGATCCGTCGACTGGGCGTGCATCACGCGCACGAGGACGTTGTGGAGGGCGGGTCGGGCCCACTGGTAGACGAGGAACAGGACGATCGCCGCGATCAGGAGCGGGATCGCGTGTGCGCTGATCCAGGAGGTCAGGCCGGCGGTGTCGACGGGCGGGACGGGCATGGCGCGATCATTCCATGCCGGCGCGGGCGCTGTCAGCCGCCGGCGAGCGCCTTCACCTTCGCCGCCGCCCCGGACTCGATCGGATCGCCGTGGCCGACGAGCAGCGTCTCGAAGGTCAGGCCGCCGAGCTTCGCGATCGACGCGAGCGCCGTGTCCATGTCCTCCGTGAACCCGGCGCCGGGTCGGGTCGGGCTGCCGCCGGACGCTCCGAGCGCGTCTCCGGCGACGAGGATCCCGCCGGCCTCGTCGAGCACCGCCACGTGGCCTTTCGTGTGGCCCGGCGTCGCGACGATTCGCAGCCCGAACACCGCGTCGCCGTCCGCGACGGCGGTCAGCGCGCGGGGCACGGCGATGGCGGGAATGTCCTCGGCGCCGGCGTAGCCGACGGCGTCCGGGGCCGCCTCGAGCACGGCAGCCGCGCTGCCTGCGTGATCCTGGTGCTGGTGGGTGAGGATCACATGCCCCACGTTCCCCCAGCCGAGACCGGCGGCCTCGAGCGCGTCCGCGATCGCGCCATCGCTGCCGGCTACGCCCGTGTCGACGACGGCTGCCTCGCCGTCGCGGGCGAGGATGTAGGCGGACACGAAGCCGAGATTCACGCGGTGCCAGGTGGTGGGTCCCGCGGACCCTCCGGAAGCCGGCGGCGCCCCACTCGATTCCGCCGTCGGTTCCGGCGTCGTCGCGCCGGCGTCGCCGGGGGCCGCCGAGCCGGCGGCGGTCGAGCGACCGGGCGATGCGGGCGTGGCCGCCGCGCAACCGGCGACGCCGAGGATCGCCACCGCGAACCCGGCCCGGCCGAGGTCGGCGAGGAAGACGCGGCGGCTCGGCGCGTACTCGGTGATCATCAACCGATGGTACGACGGGGGATCCGCCGCCGGATCCCGCCGCCGAGCCAGCGCAGGGTCGAGCCCCGCGGCTACATGACCGGGAAGGTCTCCGAGACGACGACGACGGCACCGCCGGCGAGGACGGGGCAGCCCTTCGACAGGGCGACCGCGGCGTCGATATCGGTGGCCTTGATGATCGAGTAGCCGCTCGGGGCGGACGTCGCGTCCATGACCGAGCCGTCGGGCGAGATCGCCCTGGCCTGCGAGATCGGGTTGCCGCCGTCGACGAGGGCATCCCCGAGCGAGCCGAACCAGCCGGTCCAGGCGGCCATCACCTGGTCCTGTTCCTCCTTGGACTCGGGCATGCTGCCGCCGTGGAACGTGAGCAGGAAGTTCGCCATGTGTCCATCTCCTCGTCTGTGGGCATCGTCTTCGTTCGCCCGTGTTCACGACGAACGAGACCACCCCGAATCGACAGGGCCACCTGCCCGGCCCCGACTGGGGCTTGGCAATCGCACGGCGGGGCGCTGACCGTCAGCGGACCTCGAGCGCCTCGAGCCGGATCGCCTTGAGCGTCTTCATCGCCGGGTCCGCGCCGCGCCCGAACAGGTCGTGGAGGCGGACGTACTCCGCGTACAGGCGGTCGTACACGGCGGCGTTCGCGGGAATCGGCTCGAACGCCTCGTCGCGGAGGTGCGCCATCTGCGCCGCGGCGGCCGTGATGTCGGCATATCCCCCGGCCGCCGCGCCGGCCGCGACCGCCCCGAACATCGCCGCGCCCAGCGCGGGCGCCTGCGCCGATGCGGCGACGCGCCACGTCCGCCCCGTCACGTCGGCATAGATCTGGACGAGGAGGCGGTTCCGTTCGGGGAGTCCACCGCAAGCGACCACGCGCTCGACCGCCACCCCGCCACCCTCGAGGGCGTCGATGATCACCCGAGTCCCGAACGCGGTAGCCTCGATCAAGGCCCGGTAGATCTCGGCCGGTCCGGTCGCCATGGTCATGCCCACCAGGAGGCCCGACAGGTCCGCGTCGACGAGCGTCGAGCGGTTGCCGTTCCACCAGTCGAGCGCGAGGATCCCGGACTCACCCGGCGCCAGGGCTGCGGCCTCGGTCTCGAGCACCCCGTGGGCGTCGGGACCGCCATTCGCGCCCCGATCCACGTAGGCCGGTGGCACCGCGTGCTCGACGAACCACCCGAACAGGTCGCCGACGGACGCCTGCCCCGCTTCGAAGCCGAACAGGCCCGGCACCACGCCGTCCCGCACCACCCCGCACATGCCGGCGATCGCCGGCGCGGTCTCGGACAGGATGACGTGGCACGTGCTCGTGCCCATGATCGCGACCATCGTGCCCGGCTCCGTGACCGTCGCCGCGGGCGCGGACACGTGGGCGTCGACGTTGGCGACGGCGACGGCGATCCCGGCCGGCAGCCCGGTCCAGCCGGCGGCCTCCGGCGACAGCCCGCCGGCCCGGCCGCCGAGCGGGGCGATCGTCCGGCTCATCTTGTCGTCCACGACCCGCTCGAACCGCGGGTCGAGCGCCGCGAAGAACGACGCGTCCGGGAATCCCTCGTCGGCCGACCACAGCGCCTTGTAGCCGGCGGTGCAGCTGTTGCGCGTCTCGACGCCCGTGAGCTGCCAGACGATCCAGTCGGCGGCCTCGATCAGGCGATCCGCCGACGCGTAGATCTCCGGCGCCTCGCGCAGGATCTGGAGGGCCTTGGGGAAGAACCACTCCGACGAGATGCGGCCGCCGTAACGGTCGAGCCACGGCTCGCCGAGCTCCGCGGCGACGCGGTTGATCTCGTCTGCCTCGGGTTGGGCCGCGTGGTGCTTCCACAGCTTGACCCACGCGTGCGGGTTCCGACGATGTGTGTCGAGCGCGGAGAGAGGCGTCCCGTCGGCCGTGGTCGGGAGCATCGTGCACGACGTGAAGTCGATGCCGATGCCGATGATCTGTCGCGGTTCGACCCCGGCGTCGGCGACCGCCGCGGGCACGGCCCGCCGCACGGCCTCGACATAGTCGGCCGCGTCCTGGAGCGCCCAGTCGGGCTCGAGGACCACGTCGTCGTCGGGCGCGGGCAGCCTGCGGTCGATCACCCCGTTGGCGTAGGCATGGACGGCGACCCCGAGCTCCCGGCCATCCGCCACGTCCACGACGACCGCGCGTGCGGATGCGGTACCGAAGTCGATGCCAACGGTGTACGTCCCGCCCCCGGCCATCAGCGGCCCTGCCCGTACGTGGCGTCAGGCCCGTGCTTGCGCCCGTAGTGCCGGTCGAGGAGGCGCTCGCCGATGGGCCCAATGTCCGGGTTGATGATGATCGTGCGCTCCGCGATGCCGGCGACGAGCTCGAGGGCGACGGCGTTCTCGGCCGCATGCGTGGCGTCCCGGCCCCACGTGAACGGTCCGTGTGACGCGACCAGCACGGCCGGCATCCGGGCGGCGTCGAGGCCTGCGTCGTCGAGGGTCTCGACGATGACCGCCCCCGTCTCCGCCTCGTACGAGCCGGCCACCTCGGCGTCGCTGAGCTGGCGGGTGACCGGGATCGCGCCATGGAAGTGGTCAGCGTGCGTGGTCCCGAGGGGCGGGATGGCCCGGCACGCCTGCGCCCACGCGGTCGCGGCCGGCGAATGGGTATGGACCACGCCGCCGATGTCCGCGTAGCGCCGGTACAGGGCGAGATGGGTGGGGCTGTCCGAGGAGGGCCGCAGGCCGCCGTCGACCACCCGCCCATCGTCGAGCGCGACGGCCACCATGTCTGCCGGCTGCAGGTCGACGTAGGGCACGCCGCTGGGCTTGATGACCATGATTCCGGAGGCCCGATCGATCCCGCTGGCGTTCCCGAACGACAGCGTCACGAGGCCGGACCGGACGAGCTCGAGGTTGGCCCGCCAGACCGCCTCGCGAAGGTCGCCCAAAGCCGATGCAGCCATGCCGCCGTCCCCTAGAACCCGCGTGCGAGGTGGTGGTAGGCCTGATTCCAGCGGACCTCGCGCCGGAAGCCTGCCACGGTGGTCGTCGCATCGATCAGCAGGAGCTCGATGCCGGCCATCTCGGCGAAGTCGATCAGCGGCTCGGGACCGATGGCGCGGCTGAGCGCCGTATGGTGGGCGCCGCCCGCGCTGAGCCACGCCTCGACGGCGGTCCGCATGTCGGGTCGCGGCTTCCAGACCGCGCGGGCCACGGGAAGTCGCGGCAGCTCGTGCCCAGCCGCCACGATGTCGATGACGTTGGCGACGAGCCGGAACCGGTCGCCGAGGTCGGTGAGGCCGGCGACGATCGCCCCGCCCGGGGCCGCGTCGAACACGAGCCGGACCGGGTCGGCCTTGCCACCGATGCCCAGCGGGTGGATCTCGCAGCGCGGGCGGCCCGCGGCGATCGACGGGCAGACCTCGAGCATGTGGGCGCCGAGCACGCTCGGCGAAGCGGGGTCGAGGTCGTACGTGTAGTCCTCCATGAACGAGGTCCCGCCGGGCAGGCCGGTCGCCATCACCTTGAGCAGGCGGACCAGGACGGCGCTCTTCCAGTCGCCCTCCGCCCCGAAGCCGTACCCGTCGGCCATCAGGCGCTGGGCGGCGATGCCCGGCAGCTGGCGCAGCCCGTCGAGATCCTCGAATGTGTCGGTGAAGGCCCCGAAGCCACCCGCCGTCAGCACCGTGCGCAGGCCGCTCTCGATCCGGGCCGCCTCGCGAAGCTCCTCGCGCCTGGCGCCGCCCGGTCCGAGTTCGGGCACCACGTCGTACTCGTCGGCGTACGCCTCGAGAAGAAGGTCGACGTCGGCGTCGGACACGTCGCGGACGGCGGCCCCGAGTTCGCCCGAGCCGTAGCCGTTGACCGTCACGCCGAGCCGGATCTGCGCCTCGACCTTGTCGCCCTCCGTGTCCGCGACCTGGCGCATGTTGTCGCCGAAGCGGGCCACCTTCAGCCGATGGGCCTCGCGCCACGCACAGGCGGCGCGCGACCAGGCGCCGATGCGGTCCGCGACATAGGGATCCTTCCAGTGACCGGCGACGGTCTTGCGGGCGACCCGCAGCCGGGTTTCGATGTAGCCGAACTCGCGGTCCCCATGGGCGGCCTGGTGCAGGTTCATGAAGTCCATGTCGATCTCGGCCCACGGGAGATCGCGGTTGAACTGCGTGTGGAGGTGCAGCAGCGGCTTGGCCAGCGCCTGGAGGCCGGCGATCCACATCCGGGCCGGCGAGAACGTGTGCATCCAGGCGATGACGCCGACGCACGCATCGTTCGCGTTCGCCTCGAGGCAGGTCGCCGCGATGGCTTCGGGGGAGGCGACGACGGGCCGGAAGACCACCCGAACGGGGATCGCGGACGACGCGTCGAGGGCCGCCACCACGGCCGCGGCGTTCTCCGCGACCTGGCGCAGCGCGTCCGGGCCGTACAGGTCCTGACTGCCGGTGACGAACCACACCTCGTGTTGGCCGAGCGACTTCACGTTGCCTCCGTTGTCTGTCGCGTTCATGGGGTGCCGAGGTCCAGCAGGTAGTTGGTGAACAGCCGCTGCTTCTTGTTCTCCACGCTCAGCAGCA
>DATDJA010000457.1:0-4525 GCA_036520795.1 Candidatus Limnocylindrales bacterium | reverse complement strand
AGGATCGCGACGCGCGGCCTCGACGAGCGAGCGGTCGCGGTCGAGCGGGACGACGCCTCCACGCGCCGCTCCCTCCCGCCTTCCAAACACCGGTCGCGCCATCCTGTTACACCCCCGGCGCGAGGCGGACGCGGCGGACCTCGCCCGCATGCACGATCCGCTCGCGGGCCGGGTCGCCCGTGTCCGCGACCAGGAGCCCGCCCGAGGCCGCGTCCACGCCGAGGGCACGGACCGCGATCGGGTCGTCGTCGATCGTCACCCAGCGGCCGGTCGTTGCCTGGCGCCCGGCCCAGGTGGCGATGTCGAAGGCGCCGCCTCGCAGGGCTTCGACCCGGCCTTCGAGCCGCTCCGTGAACGCCGCCAAGAGCGCGTCCCGGTCGATCGCCAGCCCTCCGGATGCCTCCTGCAGGCTGGTCATCGAGCCCGCCAGCTCGGCCGGGAAGTCGTCCGCGGCCCAGTCGGCGTTGATGCCGATGCCGACGACCACGCGCGGATCGTCGCTGCCGAGCCCCTCGCTCTCGCCCAGCACGCCGGCAAGCTTGCGCAGCTCGATGGCGTCCGGTCCGGCGACCTCGATCACGAGGTCGTTCGGCCACTTGAGGCGGACGGCCCCGGTGGGGAGCGCGGCGACGGCCTCGGCCGCGTCGCACATCGCGAGCGCGACGCACGCCGCCAGGCGCCAGGCGTGGTCCGGCGCGAGCCAGCTCGGGCGGAAGCCCAAGGAGGCCAGCAGCGCGGATCCCGGCGGCGCGGTCCAGGTGCGGCCGTGCCGCCCGCGGCCCGCCGTCTGCTCGTCGGCGACCGCCAGGCAGACCTCGGGCTCGCCGGCGGCGAGCCAGCCACGGACGATGTCGTTGGTCGAGCCGACCCGCGTGAAGCGTTCGGCACGGCTGATCACGGGCAGCGCGGCGGCGACACCGGTCACGTCGTCAGCCGGCGGCGGCGCCGGCCGTCTCGACGGTCTCGGGCTGCTCCAGCTCGAACGCGGCGTGCAGCGCGCGCACGGCCTCCTCGACGCGATCCTCGGCGATGATCGTCGTGATCCGGATCTCCGACGTCGAGATCATCTCGATGTTGATGCCCGCGTCCGCGAGGGTGCCGAACATCCGCGCGGCGTAGCCCGGCGCGTTCTGGATGCCGGCGCCGACGATCGAGACCTTGGCCACGGAGCTGTCGGTCGTCATGTCGCGGAAGCCGAGGTCCCGGATCAGGGGCTCGAGCAGCCGCTTGGCGCGCGCGAGCTCGACCCGCGGGATCGTGAACGAGAGGTCCGTCGCCCCCCCGTGGCCAACGTTCTGGACGATCATGTCGACGTTGATCCCGGCCTCGGCCAGGGGCTCGAAGACGCTCCGGGCGACGCCCGGCTTATCGGGCACCTCGACGAGCGTGATCTTGGCGACGTTCCGGTCGTGGGCGAGGCCCCTGACCTTGTTCCGCTGCTCCACGAGGGGATCCTCCCTGATCTGGGTGCCGGGCGCGTCCTCGAACGAGCTGAGGACCTCGATCACGACGTCGTTGACCCAGCCGAGCTCGACGGCGCGGGTCTGCATCACCTGGGCGCCCTGGTGGGCGAGCTCCATCATTTCCTCGTACCCGATGACGCTGAGCTGGCGGGCGCCCGACTCGATCCGGGGATCAGCCGTGTAGATCCCGCGGACATCGGTGTAGATCTGGCAGCGATCGGCATGGAGGCGGGCCGCGAGCGCCACCGCCGTCGTGTCCGAGCCGCCCCGGCCGAGCGTGGTGATCTCGGCCGCGTGGACGTCGCTCGGGGTAGAGGTGTCGCCGAGGCCCTCGCTCGCGGCCACGCTCATGCCCTGGAAGCCAGCGACGATCACGACCTTGCCGGCGGCGAGCTCGGCGCGAACACGCCGGGGGTCGATGCCGGCGATCCGTGCCCGCCCGTGGCGACCGTCGGTGGTGATCCCGGCCTGGGGGCCGGTCAGGCTGATCGCCGGGACGCCGAGCGAGTGCAGGGCCATCGAGACGAGTGTGGCGCTCTGGTGCTCGCCGGTGGCCAGGAGGACGTCCAGCTCGCGGGCGTCGGGCTCGTCGGTGATGGCCGCGGCGAGGGACAGGAGCTCGTCGGTCGTGTCGCCCATCGCCGACACGACGACCACGAGCTGCGACCCGCCCGCGCGCTCGCGCACGATCCGCCGCGCGACCCGCTTGATGCGCTCCGCGCCCGCGACGGACGAGCCGCCGAACTTCATCACGACGAGGGGTCCGGGCATGCGCGGCATTCTAGCGGAGGGCCTTCGGCGAACTCCCCCGCCGGGCCGCCCCTCCCGATCCGTCAGATCGCCGCCCCGTGAACGTCGTGACCGAGCGCCAGGACGTCTGCGCGTCCTTCGTGCCCAGGGTGAGGCGGCCCCCTGCGCTCTGATCGTCAGATCGCCGCCAAACGGCGGTACGTCAGCGAGTTCGTGACGAAGGGCCATCCCGAGGCGAACTGACAGCAGGCTGCACGTGTTTCGTAGGCGACGACGCACGCCGCACCGCGACCCGTTCGCGAGCCCGGTCGTTCGCGTCCATCCCGCGGCGATCTGACACGAACCAGACGCCGGGGCGCGGCTGGACCCGCGGGTCACGCAGCCACCGCAGCACCTCCCGCGTCCCGGCCGGGAGCGCCGCCCGGACGGTCGCCGCGTGTGCGTCGAGGCGGCGCCGATTGGTCCGCGTGTCCGCGAGGACGAGCAGCCGCACAGTGACTGTCGGGAACCAGCCACGGTCGCGGGCGATCGCAGGCGCGAGGCGGCCCTTGCGGTCCAGGCCGAACAGCATCGCCTGCATGTCCGGCGTGACCGACTTGACCTCGATGACCACCAGCAGCCGGGAACCGGGGTGGAAAGCGAGCACGTCGATGGATCCGCGCTCGCCTCGGATGGAGAATGAGACTTCGACGGCCACGTCCCAGCCCATGGCGCGAAGGTTCCGGACGACTAGCTCGACGAGCCGTGCGTGCGCCTCGTCCAGCAGCCGGTCGAGACCCTCGCCCTTCCAGCGAATCGTGAGGTCGAGCGAGGCGCCGAGGGCCAGGGCGACCCGCTCCAGGCTTTCGACCGGCAGGCGACGGCTCTCGCCTCGCTCGACACGGCCGACCTGCGAGGCGGAGACGTGCGCGGCATCGGCGAGGTCCGATTGGCGCCAGTGCCGACGTCGTCGCAACGCCCGGATGGCCCGCCCGAAGCGGTTGAGATCCATGCCCGAGCAGGATGGACGCGGCAACTTATCGCGCGCTTACCGCCGGCCTGTCCGCCATCGATGCGGCGCAATGGCATCCGGCAAGCGACAATCGACACGCGAACCGCCCCACGCTGCGGTCCGACGGACGGAGGCCCACCGCGATGTGCTTCGACCACGACTCCCGGCCGCCCATCCCGCCGATCGAAGGTGGTTCGCTCGACGCCCGCGGGGTCGCCCTCGACGCCGCCGACGGCAACCACTTCGCCGCCTACCTCGCCCGCGCGGCCGAGCCGACCGGCGCCGGCATCGTCGTCCTGCCCGACGTCCGCGGCCTCCACGCCTACTACCGAGACCTCGCGCTCCGGTTCGCCGAGAACGGCATCGACGCGATCGCCATCGACTACTTCGGCCGCACGGCCGGCATCGGCGACCGCGGGACCGGATTCGAGTTCCAGGATCACGTCCCGCTCACGACCTACGACGGCCTTCGCGCGGATGTGACCGCGGCCGCCGCCTACCTCCGCGCCGAGACCGGTGCGACCCGCCTGTTTACGATCGGCTTCTGCATGGGTGGCCGCCTGTCGTTCCTGAGCGCGGGTTTCGGCGAGGACCTGGCCGGGGTGATCGGCTTCTACGGCTGGCCGGTCGGGCCTGCCCGCAACGGGACGCCGGCGCCGGCCGATGTCGCCGGGACGTTCCAGAGCCCGGTGCTCGCGATCTTCGGCGGCGGCGACGAGGGCATCGGGCAGTCCGCGATCTCGACGTTCGAGACCGCGCTCGCGGCGGCCGGCGTGCGCCACGAGGTGACGGTCTACCCCAAGGCGCCCCACAGCTTCTTCGACCGCAAGGCCGACGAGTACTCGACGACGTCGGCCAAGGCGTGGGAGCAGACGCTCGGCTTCATCCGTGCCGGGGGAGCCGCCTGAGATGAGCTTCCTCCGGCGCCTGTTCGGCGGCGCCGCGCCGGACGATCGCGGGCCGGCTGCGGACGAGCCCGCGCCGGTCGACGAGGCCGCCCGCGAGCGGGAGCTGCTCCTCGCCGACGCGGCTCGCCTCAACGACGAGCTCATCCAGCGCCAGATGCGCTACGCGGACCGCTCGTGGACGCCGCCCGCGCAGGGCGGAACCCGGCGCGCCGGCGACGAGGGCGCGCCGGAGGACTGAGCGGGCGCTACGCTTGCGGCGGCAACGCCACGATCCCTGTGCAAGGAGGGGTGATGAAGGAACGGCTCATCGGCGAGGACCAGTTGCTGGTCACCGCCGACACCACGCTCGGTGATGCGCTCTGGGACTGGGTGGCGGCCGACGCCGCTCGCCGCGCGGCCGACGGCTGGCGGAT
>DATDJA010000456.1:0-3939 GCA_036520795.1 Candidatus Limnocylindrales bacterium | reverse complement strand
TGACGGCCTCGATGGCGGCGACCGTGAGCGGCTCGAGGTAGACCGCGTCGGCCACGGTGGGGTCCGTCATGATCGTTGCCGGGTTCGAATTCACGAGGACCGTCCGGACGCCCTCCGCGCGCAGGGCGCGGCAGGCCTGGGTGCCGGCGTAGTCGAACTCGGCCGCCTGCCCGATGACGACGGGGCCGCTGCCGAGGATCAGCACGGACGCCGGCTTCGGACGGCGGACCCGGCCGGCGTCGGTCATGCGCCCCGCCGGCAGGCTTCGACGAACCGGTCGAACACGGCGAGGGCGTCGAGCGGCCCCGGCGCACCCTCGGGGTGGTACTGGACGGTCTCGATCGGCTTGTCGGCGTGGCGCAGCCCCTCGACCGAGCGGTCGTTGAGGTTGACCTGGCTGACCCGGAAGCCCGACGACGCGGGCAGCGAGCCGCCGACCACCTGGACTTCATGGTTCTGCGCGGTCACCTGGACATAGCCGGTGTCGAGGTCCTGGACCGGGTGATTGGCGCCGTGATGACCGAACCGGAGGCGCGTGGTGTCGGCACCGGCGGCGCGGGCCACGATCTGGTGCCCGAGGCAGATCCCGAGCAGCGGCCGCCCGTCCTCGATCACGGACCGGGCCAGCGCCACCGGCCCGTCGAGCCGGGCCGGATCCCCGGGGCCGGGCGAGAAGACGACGCCGCTGACATCGCCCGCCATGACCTCGGCGGCCGAAGCCGTATGCGGCAGGACCCGGACGCGGACGCCGCGTCGACGCAGGGAGTTCACGATGTTCGCCTTGAGCCCGTAGTCGACGATCGCGACCAGCGGCTCGCCCGCCTCGTCGCCCACCTCGCGGACCTCGGACGGTGAGACCTGGGCGACGAAGTCCTGGTCCTCCCAGCGCGGGACGGCGCGGGCGAGGGCGACGGCTTGATCTCGGTCGCCGATGCCGGGCTCGGTGATCACGCCGCGCAGACAGCCGCTCGACCGGAGGTGCCGGGCGAGCGCGCGGGTGTCGACGCCGGCGATGGCCGGGATCCCGGCCCGGCGGAGCATCGTCGCGAGCTGGCGGGCATCGTCGAGGACCGCGGCCGTCGCGTGGGCGACGACAAGGCCCCGGAGCCACGGGCGCTCGGACTGGTCCTCGTCGCGCAGCCGCCCGTAGTTGCCGATCAGCGGGCAGGTCATGACCACGACCTGGCCGGCGTACGAGGGATCGGTCGCGATCTCCTGGTAGCCGGTCTGGGAGGTGTTGACGACGAGATCGCCACCCGCGGAGACGGGGGCACCGAACGCGATGCCCGGGAAGACCGTGCCGTCCTCGAGCGCGAGGAGCGCGGGACCGGCGTCGCCGATTCGGGGATCGACCAGCGCGTCGGCGCGCGGCAGCGGGGGCTGACGGACGGTCGGTGGGACGATCACGGGATCCCGGCGGGCCGCGGCGAACTCGCGCCGCGTGCGGGCGTGCGCACGAGCATCTGGCCTCCTACCCGGCCTCTCAGGACCGGTACACCGGCCTCTCAGGACCGGCCATCAGGACGCCCTGACGATAGCATCCCGGCGGTACCGGGAGCTTCGTGAACCGGCGCCCGGATCCGGGGAACGACGGCTGCCAATGAAGCCCGTCAGCAGTCGAAGGCGAACCAGCACAGCTTGTTGCGAAGCCGCTGGTCGTCGAGGACGAGCTCGCGGATCGCGGTGGGAAGCCGCGCGCGCTGCCACTGGCACTCCCGGCGACCGGCCTCGCGACGCTCGCCCGCGGGAGACGCCGCCCAGACCGCCTTGATCGCATAGGCGGCCGCACCGAGCTCGTGGGCTGCGACGTGGGCGACCACCCCGGCCTGGCCGGCGGCGAAGGCCGCGTGCCGCGCAGCTCCGGACAGGTCCCTGGCCGCGGCGTTCGCATGGCCCCCTGCCGAGCGTGCGTGCGTCATCGTGATCTCACCTCGCGCCCAGGCACGCCCCAGTTCGATGGCCCGGCGCGGACGATCGTCTCCCGGGCGTGCGCGCTCGAAGTGGTGGAGCACGTGCTGCGCGCAGTCGGCCGCCCACACGGCGAGGAGGCGGTGATCGTCGTCCTGGAGGGTGCCGCCGCGACGCACGGTCACGAGCCTCGGATCCCGGACCTCGGGGAGGATCATCAGCCGTCGCTCCGTGTGACGGGCCGCCCGCGCACCTACGTCGCCGCAGGCGGCAGCTGCGGATCCGTCGCGGTCACGGCGGGCGGGTGCGCCACCGGGGCAACAGTCGGGAGCTCCACGCGGAACACCGCACCGTGCGGCTCGCGGTTCGCGACGCCGATCCGGCCGCCGTGGCGGTCCACGATCCAGCGCCCGATCGCGAGCCCAAGGCCCGTGCCGCCGGTCGGCGCGCCCGGTGCGCGGTAGAAGCGGTCGAACACGTGGGCCATGTCCTCCTCGCGCAGGCCGGGGCCCTCGTCGGCGACCTCGATGACGTTGGTCGGGCCGACCGCGCGCACGCTGACGGTCACCGAGCTGCCACGAGGGCTGTGCCGCACCGCGTTGTCGACCAGGATCGTGACCAGCTGGCGCAGCCGCGCCGGGTCGCCGTCGATCATCGCCGGTGCAGGATCCACCTCCACCCGCACGCCGCGCTCCTCGGCCGTGCGACCGAACGCCGATGCCGCGTCGAAGGCCACGTCGCCCAGGTCGACCTGCGTCCGCTCGATCGACACCGCCCCCGAGTCGGAGCGGGCGAGCAGCAGCAGGTCGTCGACCATCGCGGTGAGGTGGGTGACCTCGGCATCGATGTCGTCGAGCGCCTCGCGCGACTCCCCCACCGGCCGGTCCGGGTGACGGAACACGTGCTCGAGCGACGAGCGGATCACGGTCAGCGGCGTCCGCAGCTCATGGCTGGCGTCCGCCGCGAACTCGCGCTGCCGGCGGAGCGACGTCCGCTGCGCGCCGAGGGAGTTCCGGATCGGCACCAGCGCGCGCTCGGCGTAGATCCAGCCGAATGCGACGGCGACGATCACGACCAGCAGGCCGCCGACGAGGAGGACGGTCAGCAGCGCCTGGAGCGTCTCGACCTCCGTCGAGCGATCCTGGAGGACCTGGAGGTAGTACGTGTTCCCGTCCTGCTGCGCCGTGACGCCGACGGTCATCACGCGAACGGGGACCGTGAGCGCTTGCTGGGCGCCGAGCTCGAGGGTCGCCGTCCGCACATCGGTGCCGTTCGGTGCAGCCTTCGCCGCCTCGACGCCGCCCTCGATCGGCAGACCCTCCGGCACGGGGACCGGTCGGTCGCCGACCTGCACCGGGTTCCCCTGGTCGTCGAAGATGTACAGGACGGTGTTCCCGCCGCCGAACACGAACCCCTGGTCGGGGCCATCGCCGGGCTCTCCGGTCGGCCCCTGTAGCAGCTCGACCAGCGGGTGGGCTCGATTCTGGAGCTGCGTCACGGACGCTGCGGCCAGCGAGTTGGCGACCGCGGCGTAGAGGGCAGCGCCGAGGACGACCAGGATCAGCAGCGTCGAGATGCCGCTCCACGCGACAAGGCGCCAGCGGACACGGCGGATGAGCTTCGCCTCGTCGACGAGGGCCGCCTGCTCCGCCCCATCGTCCTCCGGGTCGAGCCGGCGTCCGTCAGCCATCGCCGAGCCGGTAGCCCACGCCGCGCACCGTCTCCACCTGCGAGCCCGCGTCGCCCAGCTTCGTGCGCAGGTAGTGGACGTAGGCGTCGACGGCGTTGGGCGTCACCGCGACGCTGAACGGCCAGGCGTGGTCGAGCAGCTGGTCGCGCGTCAGCGTCTGGCCGGGATGCCGCATGAGCGCCTCGAGCAGCGAGAACTCGCGCGGGCTGAGGTCGACGTTGCGGCCGTTGACGGTGACCCGCCGGGCGGCCTCGTCGAGGGTGATGACGCCGACCTCGAGGCGAGGCTCCGGGCGCCTCGGCCCGGCCTCCGCGCGACGTGCGAGCGCACGCAGCCGTGCC
>DATDJA010000455.1:0-5158 GCA_036520795.1 Candidatus Limnocylindrales bacterium | reverse complement strand
GGGAACGACGCTCGCCGCGATCCTCGCCCAGCGCGAGCCGGTCGTGCTGGTGTGCCACTCTCCGGAGACCGCGGCACGGATCCGCAAGGACCGGCGGAACGAGGCGCGCCTGCCGGGCATCGACCTGCCGGCCGGGATCCGTGCCACGCACGAGCTGTCGGCGCTGGCCGAGGCGACGGATCTCATCGTGTTCGCCGTGCCGTCGGCGCACCTGCGGTCGACGGCGAGCGAGGCGGCGCCCCACATCCCGCCCAGCGCGGACCTGCTCTCGGTCGTCAAGGGCATCGAGCGCGGCACCCATCTCCGGATGACCGACGTCATCGCGGAGGCCGGCGCGATCGACCGCCGCCGGATCGCCGCCCTGTCCGGGCCTAACCTCGCGCTCGAGATCGCGCGCAGGCTGCCGGCGTCGGCGGTCGTCGCCGCCGACGACGTCGACCTCGCGGCGCGCATCCAGGAGCGGCTGGGACGCCGGCGGTTTCGGCTGTACGTGAACCGTGACGTCCTCGGCGTCGAGTTGTGCGGGGCGCTCAAGAACGTCGTCGCCATCGCCGCCGGCGCCGCCGAGGAGCTGGGCTTCGGCGACAACGGGAAAGCCGGTCTGATGACCCGTGGCGTCGCCGAGATGACCCGCCTCGGGATCGCGGCCGGCGCCAACCCGTTGACCTTCGCGGGCCTGGCCGGCATCGGTGACGTCATCGCCACCTGCGGCTCGTCGCTATCGCGCAACCACCGCCTGGGTGTCGAGCTGGCCAAGGGCCGGACCTGGGCCGAGATCGAGGCCACGCTGCCGGGCGTTGCCGAGGGCGCCTACACAGTGGATGCAGCGCTCGCCCTGGCCGACGAGCTGGGCGTGGAGATGCCGATCGCCCGCGAGGTCCACCGCGCGCTGTTCGAGGGCAAGAGCGCCAAGCGCTGCCTGATCGACCTCCTGGCCCGCGAGTCCAAGGACGAGCTCGCCGACTACGACCGCTGGGCGGCGCGTCTGGCCACCGAACCATCGCCGTCGACGCGGGGTCGCTGACCTGCGTCGACGCCGAAACCGACTGGCCGGGTTGCGCACGCGCCCCACGTTTCAACAGAACTGGATGATGTCGTCCGCCCGGCGGGTCATAAGGTGCCGACATGGGAGCTGCCCGCTCCCGACGAGGGCTCGGTAAGGAGGATCACCCAGGTGGGTATCAACGATTCCAGTCGAGCGATCCTGCCGATCCCGGCGCGCGCCCACACCGGCCTCACGACGTACGACGCAAAGGACCCGGACACGTCCTTCCCGCCGATCGAGCCGGTCCGGCCGCCCGACGGTGCCCCCAACATCCTCCTGATCCTCATCGACGACGCCGGCTTCGGCTCCAACAGCGCGTTCGGCGGCGCACCCCAGACACCCACCTTCGAGCGCCTCGCGGCCGACGGCCTCAAGTACACGCGGTTCCACACCACCTCCCTGTGCTCGCCGACACGCGCCGCCCTGCTGAGCGGCCGCAACCACCACACGGTGGGGATGGGCGGCGTGACGGAGATCGCGACGTCGGCGCCGGGCTACAGCTCGGTGCGGCCGAACAGCTGCGCCCCGCTGGCCGAGACCCTGAAGCTCAACGGCTACTCGACCGCGCAGTTCGGCAAGTGCCACGAGGTGCCGGTCTGGCAGACGAGCCCGATGGGCCCGTTCGACGCGTGGCCGAGCGTCGGCGGCGGCTTCGAGCACTTCTACGGCTTCATCGGCGGCGAGACCAACCAGTACGCGCCGGCTCTCTACGACGGCACGACGCCGGTCGAGCCCGACCGGACGCCCGAGGAGGGGTACCACCTGACGGAGGACCTCGCGGACCACGCCATCGGCTGGATCCACCAGCAGAAGTCGCTGATGCCGGACAAGCCGTTCTTCGTCTACTTCGCGCCGGGGGCCACGCACGCCCCCCACCACGTCGCGCCCGCGTGGTCCGCGAAGTACAAGGGCAAGTTCGACCAGGGCTGGGACAAGCTCCGCGAGGAGACGTTCGCCCGCCAGCAGGCCCTGGGCGTGATCCCGGCCGACGCCGAGCTCACGGCCCGCCCCGCCGAGATCCCCGCCTGGGACGACATGCCCGACGCGCTCAAGCCGGTGCTGGCCCGCCAGATGGAGGTCTACGCGGGGTTCATGGAGCACACCGACTTCCACGTCGGGCGCCTCATCGACGCCGTCGAGGACCTGGGGATCCTGGACGACACGCTGGTGATCCTGATCACGGGCGACAACGGCGCGTCGGCCGAGGGCACGGTCCATGGGAGCTTCAACGAGCTGCTCATGCTGAACGGCGCGGCCGCCCTCGAGACGGTCGACTTCATGGCCGGCCACATCGACGAGTTCGGCACCCCCGCGGCGTACAACCACTACGCCGTCGGCTGGGCCCATGCCATGGACACGCCCTACCAGTGGACCAAGCAGGTCGCGAGCCACTGGGGCGGCACGCGCAACGGCACCGTCGTGCGCTGGCCCGGCCGGATCAAGGCCAGGGGCGAGGTCCGCCACCAGTTCCATCACGTCATCGACGTGGCGCCCACCGTGCTCGAGCTGATCGGGCTGCCCGAGCCGACCTTCGTCAACGGGGTCCAGCAGGTCCCGTACGAGGGCGTGAGCCTCGCCTACACCTTCGACGGGGCGGCCGAGGCCGACCGGCACGAGACGCAGTACTTCGAGATGTTCGTGAACCGCGGCATCTACCACAAGGGCTGGACCGCGGTCACGCGCCACAGCACGCCCTGGGTCATGGCGCAGCTGCCGGCCTTCGACGACGACGTCTGGGAGCTGTACGCCCCCGACGACTGGACGCAGGCCCACGACCTCGCGAAGGACCAGCCGGAGCGGCTGCACGCGCTCCAGCGCCTGTTCCTGATCGAGGCCGCCAAGCACAATGTGCTGCCCCTCGACGACCGCCGCGTCGAGCGCTTCAACTCCGACCTGGCCGGCCGGCCACTGCTGGTTCGCGGCAAGCGCCAGCTGCTGTTCGGCGGCATGGGCCGCCTGTCCGAGAACTCGGTCATCGTGGTCAAGAACAAGTCCCACGCCGTGACGGCGAAGCTGCAGGTTCCCGACGGTGGCGCGGACGGCGTGATCATCGCCCAGGGTGGCTCGTTCGGCGGCTGGAGCCTGTACGCGAAGGACGGCAAGCCCGCCTACTGCTACAACCTGCTCGGCCTGCGTCGGTTCAAGATCTACGGCGACGACCCGATCCCGGCCGGCGAGCACCAGGTGCGCATGGAGTTCACGTACGACGGCGGTGGCCTGGGCAAGGGCGGCCTCGTCCGCCTGTTCGTGGACGGCGCGCCAGCTGGCGAAGGACGCCTCGACAACACGGTGCCGCTCGTCTTCTCGGCCGACGAGACGACCGACCTGGGCCAGGACACGGGGACCCCGGTGACCGAC
Organism: Candidatus Limnocylindrales bacterium; assembly: GCA_036520795.1. Classification (GTDB taxonomy): domain Bacteria; phylum Chloroflexota; class Limnocylindria; order Limnocylindrales; family CSP1-4; genus CAIXZV01. The sequence goes on along the minus strand of DATDJA010000455.1, from coordinate 1,755 downwards.
GACTTCGGGTCGAGCGGTCAGGCGTTCAACGGGCGCATCGATTGGGTGGAGATCGACATCGACGACGCCGCCGAGGATCTCGACCACTTGATCACGCCCGAGGAGCGGCTGCGGATCGCGATGTCCCGCCAGTAGCCGTCGGTCAAATCCGGCGCTCACGATCGCAGCCCGCGACTGAGGTAGACTCGTCGGCCTCGGGGCGTGGCGCAGCCTGGTAGCGCACCTGAATGGGGTTCAGGAGGTCGAGCGTTCGAATCGCTCCGCCCCGACCACTCGTCTGAACACTGAACGGCCCCTGAGACTGGCTCGGGGGCCGTTCGCTGCGTTACCCGACGTCCCAGCCCGTGTCCAGCATGAACGTGATCCGGACGCGATCCTCGCCCATCGGCACGGCTCGGAGCGTGTCGAGGACGTGTTCGGCGGCCGCCAGCTCGGCGTCTGTCGTCCTCGGATTCCACGTCAGGAACACGCACAGGGTCCGGCCGCCGACGTCCAGGGCATGGGCGCGCGTGATCTCGTCGCCGTCCCCCGAACCGAATGGCACCGGTGGCTGGTACGGCTCGATGGACACGCCATCGAATCCCGCGACGCGTACCGGAACGGCCTCCTGCCCATCGCCCGCGAGGCAGGCTGGGCCGACCCTGAAAACCAGCGCGGTCTCGTGGTTCCCACCCTGGACCTTGTGCATCCCTGCCCCGGAACCTGGGTTGGGCCCGCCCTCCCAGCCGTACTCGCCGGCCGGGCTCGCCGTCGTTCCTGGGAGGGGAAGCAAGGGGAGGGGGGCGGCGACCGGTGGGCCGAAGTCGAGCGAGTAGATGAGGTCGTCGAGCTGCATGACGGCCTGCTCGGTCGTCTCCGGGCCCAGTGCGCCGGCGAAGACCATCCGCCGGCCGTCGAGGTCGAAGGCGTAGACCAGCATCCAGTAGCCGGGGGCGAGGGCGATGGAGCTCGCCTCGGCCGCGTCGGCCCAGATCTGGAGCGGGCCCCCGGCGCCGTGCCGGCACGCGGATCGATCGAGGCCCGGCGTCTCGCGGATCTCCACCCTGGTGCCCATCGCCCTGCCGACCTTGATGTTGGTCTTGACCACCTCGGTGCCGACCTGGTTCTCGAGCGCGGCCACCAGGTCGTTGACCGACGGGCCCACCGGTTCCAGCCGGCCCGCCGACTGGCAGGCGTCGCTATAGATGTGGGTGACGTCGTTGAGCGTGCCGGGAAGGTGGGGTCCAAGGCTGTACTCGCCGGGGGTGTCGATGCGCCTGGCGATGCCGTCGGCGCTCGCCGTCCAGCCGTCCTCGACGGCGAACGACACCTCGCCGCCCTCCCAGGGCCAGGTGTACCGGCCTGATCCCAGCGGGCCGAAGCGCGCGGCGCCAACCGGCGACGGCGAGGGTGCGACTGACGGCGACGCCGCAGGGGACGGCGACGGCGAGGCCGCGGCCGAGGGCGTACCCGGTCCAACCGGGCCTGGTGCCTGGAGGACGTTGACACCGGCAATCGTGATGACGGTCACGGCGGCGGCAGCCGTCGCGAACCTGGCGAATGGAGTCATATCCCCGATCCTCCGCGTCGGCCACCAGGAGCGGCGCTGTCGGGTCGTGGGGATCTCCGCGAGCACGGTGTCGAGGACACGGTCCGGAAGGCGTGTCCGGCCTTCCTGCAGCCACGACCGGACGAAGCGCGTCAGCTCTGCGTCGGTGGTCATCGGGCGACCTCCCGGAGTTGCGACCGGCTGTCGGCCTCGAGCGCCGCACGCAG
>DATDJA010000454.1:0-5381 GCA_036520795.1 Candidatus Limnocylindrales bacterium | reverse complement strand
TCCGGGTCGTGTACAGGAACTGCTCCTCGGTCTGGCCGTCCTTGCGCTCGTCGGCGGCGTTCACGCCGCACCAGGCGTAGATCTCGTCCATCAGCGACGACGGGAACGCCGGGTGCTCATAGAGGGCGTTCTGGAAGCCCGTCGCCAGGTGGATCTCCGCCGTCTCGACCGCCGGGAAGTGGTGGAACAGCTCCTCGGGGAGCGTGGACGCGCCGTGCTGGACGGCGCCGGCGAGCCCGCGAGCCCGGGCGATCTCGCCCAGATGGCGCAGGACCTCGAAGTCGAGCTTGACCTCGGCCACCCCGCCGCCGGGGAGGGGCACGCCGCCGTGCGAGGTGCCGGTCTGGACGCTCACCTTGGACAGGCCGGGCGCGCCGGGCGCCAGCCGCGCCAGCTCGCGGTCGTAGCCGTCGAGGTACGCCTCGAGCTCGTCGGCCGTCGAGTTCTGCTTGCCGACCTCGCCGATCTCGCCCCCGACGCTCACGGTGACGCCGTCGGTCTCGAGGCCCCGGATCAGCGCCGTCAGCTCGGCCGCGCGGACGTAGTTCTCGCGCTGCTCCTCGTCCCGGTCGGCCTTGGACAGGTCGACGAGCGTGGAGCTGTCGATGTCGATGTTGCGATAGCCGGCGTCGATCGCGAGCCGGCACGCCCGGCGGATCTCCTCGGTCATCGCCTCGGGGTCCGCGGCGTACTTCTTGGCGTTGAACTGGTAGTGATCGCCCTGGATGAACACCGGGTGCCGCCAGCCGGCGGCGATCGCGCCCGCCAGCACGAACGTCGCGTAGTCCATCGGCCGCTGGAACGTATAGGTCTGCTCGCTGCGGGCGAGCTCGAAGATCACGGCGCCCACGTCGGCGCGCGCGGCCGTCTCGTAGAACGTGCGGGCCATGTCGAACGTCTGGGCGCGGATGTTGATCGCCGGCACGGTGAACCCGGAGACCTCGCCACGGCCGCGGGCAAGGTAGAGGTCCTGGATGCTCGCGGATCGGGCGCCCAGCGCCTGGCTGGCCTCCCACACGAGCCAGCGGGCCGCTTCGGCCGTGGGGTCGTCGCTCGTGAACGCGGCCGTCCACGCGAGATCGGCGGCCACCCGGCTCCGGAAGCCGGCCTCCTCGTCGATCACGAGCCGGCCATCGGCCAGGTGGGCGGCGCCGGTCAGGCTGGCGATGAGGTCGGCGGGCGACTCGGCGACGTTCGGCATGCGGCTCGTCCTCGTGTGGGTCTCGGCCCAGATGGTAGCCGCGATGGGCGGCCCCGGGCCGCCGACCAGATCAGAAGGGCTTGACGACCATCAGGAACACGATGATCACGACCAGGGTCGAGAGGAAGATCCCGCCGGTCCGGACCTTCTTCGCGGTCGCTGGCAGCTCGGGCGGCGGCGGGGAGCCCGGGGCGGGCGGGGTCTCGGTGAGGGCCACGAGCCGGCGCCCCGCCGGCGCCTGGACGGCGATCGAGTACCCGATCGCGATCACGTACAGGATCACCGCCACGGTCAGCCACTGCCGGCCGCCGATGATCGTGCTGTAGCCCATGACACCGATCATGATCACGCCGGTGATCAGCATGCTGATGGCCGCGGGGGTGACGAGCTTCATCCCGATGGCGACCTGGGTCCGGGCGAAGAAGTTCGCATGCTGCGGCTCTTTCGCCACCATCGCCCCAGCGATGGCTGCCGCGAACCCCGGCCCGAAGGCGACGATCGCGCCCAGGACGTGCAGGAACAGGAACAGCCGGAAGATCGTGAGCTGGTCCATCGACGCCTCCTGTCGCGGTCCTGACGGCCCGTCGCGCCGCGGACTCTACGACACCCGGCGTGTGCGCCGCTGGACGAAATCGACCAGCACGTACTCGCCGAGGCGCTCCGGCTCCGCGTAGAACGCGCGGCCGCGGTTGAGCTCGGTCACCAGGCCGACGAAGTCGGTGAGGGCGGGTGACCGCTCGAGCATGAAGGTGTTGATGGTGATCCCGTCCTTGGTGCAGCGGACGACCTCGCGCAACGTCTCCTGGATCGTGCGCCGGGTCGGCGGATAGCTGAACTCGACCTGGCCGTTCTCGAAGTGCGCGGTCGGCTCACCGTCGGTGATGACCACGATCTCGCGGTTCGCGGCGTGGTGGCGGGCGAGGATCCGGCGCGCGAGCAGCAAGCCGTGCTGGAGGTTGGTGCCGTACTCATACGTGTTCCAGCCGAGCTCGGCGAGCGCCTCCGGGCGCAGCTCGCGGGCGTAGTAGGCGAAGCCGACGATCGAGAGGTGGTCGCGCGGGAACTGGGTCCGGATAAGGGTGTCGAGGGCGATCGCGACGCGCTTGGCGGCGAGGTAGCAGCCCCGCAGCAGCATCGAGCGGCTCATGTCGACGAGGAGGACGGTCGAGGCCGAGGTCGTGCGCTCGGTGCGGAACACCTCGAAGTCGTCGGGGCGGAGGCGGACCGCCGAGCCCGCGGGTCGCCGGGCGGGTGCGTTCTCCTCGCGCATCAGCGCGTTGGTCATCGTCGCGCGCAGGTCGAGGTGGAACGGATCGCCGAACTCGAACGGCTTGGAGGTCTCCTCGCGGTCGCCTCCCCTGCCCGTCCGGTCCAGCCGGTGCCCCCCGAAGGCGTCCTTGCGCAGCCGCGCGAACAGGTCGTCGAGCACCTTCTGCCCGATCCGCCGGCTGCCGCGCGGCGTGAGCTCCAAGCGGCCGCCCTCGCGGTCGAGGTAGCCCGCCTGCTCCAGGCGTTGCGCGAGGTCCTCGAGGGCGTCGAGGTCGCGGACCGCGTCCGGCCCGAGGAGGTCACGGACATCGGCACGATCGATGTCGGCGAGATCGCCCTCGCCCCCGATCCCCTCGAGATCCGCCTCGAGACGGTCGAGCGCCTGCAGCCGCCCGAGCTGATCCAGCGCCGCCTCGAGGCCCATGGGCTCGTCGCCACCGAACCGGACCCGATCGCCCAGGCCGTCGGGCAACAGCTGGTCGAGGTTGGCCGCCAGCTGGGCGAGGTCCCAGCGCAGCCGGTCGTCGCGCAGCAGGGCGTCGATCGTGTCCTGGAGCTCGGCGCGCTGCTGCGGCGAGAGCGACCGCATCAGTGACTGCATCGCGGCCATCCGCTCGGCGAGCTGGTCCACGACGTCGTCGAGCGTTGCGGCGCCCGGGAAGAAGCTGCCGTGCTGGGCGAGGAACTCGTCGACGTCCGCGCGGCTGGGCTCGTCGCCCGAGAGCCGCCTGGCCAGCAGCCGGTTGAGGTCCTGGACCATCGAGCGCTGCGCGGCGAGGTCCTCGGGCCGCATGCCCTTCACCGCGTCGGCCAGGCCCTCGCTCAGCCGGTCGAGCACGCTGCCCCGCAGGCGATCGACCAGCGCCTCGAAGCGCTCGCGCGCCGAGGGGTCCATGAAGTCGTAGTCCCCGAGGCCCCGGATCCGCGCCCCGACGTCGGGCGGCAGCGCGTCGAGCGTGTCGAGGCGCTTGGCCGCGATCTCCCGGAGCATCCGCTCGAGCTCGGGGTCGGCGCGGTTCCCCTCGGCGTCCGCCTCGGCGCCGGCGTCCAGGCGTTGCTGGACGCCCTCGCGTTCCGCCTCGACGATCTCGTCGAGCTCGCGCCGCACGTCCGCCAGCGGGTCCGACAGCGCGCCCTGGCGCAGGATCTCCTCGCGGCGATCCCGCAGCCTGTCGAGCATGTCCCGCAGGCCTCGGAGGTCGCCGCGCGACGGATCGCTGCCGCGCAGGCCCCGCTCCATGAGGCGACGCAGCGCCTCGCCGACGTCCCCATGCTCGAGCACGTCGTCCGCGAGGGCATCGACGATCTCGTCGGCGGTGAGATCGGGCAGGTCCTGGCTGCCGTCCCAGCGCCGGTACTTGGCGGCCGGCGGCAGCGGCCGGTCACGGCCGCCCAGCCCGGCGTCGGGCCGTCCGAGGTGGCGGGGATCGGGCGTCAGGAAGGCCATTGGCTCGGGCGTCTGCCCTCAGCGCCGGTAGGTGACGCCGGCGGCGCCGCGGTCCTTGTTGAGGCGGCGCTGGAGGTGGAGTCCCTCGAGCAGGAACTCGACCGCGGATGCCACGAGGGCGGGCTCCTCGGCCCCGTCGGTGACGTCGAACGTGCCGAGCCGCACGACCGCGTCCCGCAAGCCCGGCACCTCGCCCATCCATCGGACGTACTCGCGGGATGGCACACGCTCGCCGGTCTCGACGATCAGACCATCCTCGAACGCTTCGATCACCGGCGCGAGGCGGTCCAGCGAGGCCCGCCGGTTGAAGCTCGCGAACACGGCCTTCGTGACCAGGCGCTCGACGATGCGCTCCTCGGGCGTGTCCTCGCCCACCGTCTCGACCTCGACCTTGCCCGTCGTCGCCGCGAGCACGGCGCCGAGGTCCGAGATCCGGGGCGAGGCCATCGGCTCGCGCAGCCGGACCGCACGCTTGATCGCCGCGGCCTCCAGGACCTCCATGTTCGCGACCGACACGCGCACGGACACGCCGCTGCGCTGGCTGATCTCGGGCGACCGACGGGCGAGGTGGGTCAGCTCGGCGACCAGCTCCTCCATGAAGCCCGGGGTTGCGACGGGCGGGATCTCGGCGCGCTCGGGGAAGGCCTGCTTCTCCTGGCGGACGATCGCGATCTCGTGGTCGAGCGAGCGCGGGTAATGGGTTCGGATCTGCGACCCCAGGCGATCCTTGAGGGGGGTGATGATCCGGCCGCGGCTGGTGTAGTCCTCCGGGTTGGCGGACGCGACGACGAGCAGGTCGAGCGGCAGGCGGATCGTGAACCCGCGGATCTGGACGTCACGCTCCTCGAGGACGTTGAGCAGGCCGACCTGGATCCGCTCGGCGAGGTCCGGCAGCTCGTTGAGGGTGAAGATGCCCCGGTTGGCGCGCGGGATCAGCCCGTAGTGCAGGGTCAGCTCGTCGGACAGGTAGCGGCCTTCGGCGACGCGGATCGGATCGACCTCGCCGATCAGGTCGGCGATCGTGATGTCGGGGGTGGCCAGCTTCTCGGCATACCGGCGGTCGCGCGGCAACCAGTCGATGGGGGTCGCGTCGCCCTGCGCCTCGACGATCGCCCGCGCGCCGGCGCTGATCGGCGCGAACGGGTCGTCGTTGAGCTCGCCGCCGCGGACGACGGGCAGCCACTCGTCGAGGAGGCCGACGAGCAGGCGTGCGAGCCTCGTCTTCGCCTGGCCGCGCTCGCCCAGGAACACGATGTCCTGCCCGGCGAGAATCGCGTTCTCGATCGAGGGGATGACCGTCTCGTCGTAGCCGACGATGCCCGGGAAGATCGGGGTGCCGGTCGACAGGCGCTCGACCAGGTTGGCCCGTAGCTCCTCCTTGACGGTCCGCGGCTGCCAGCCGGTGGCACGCAACTCCCCGAGGGTCGCTGGGCGGTCGCTGGGCGGGGAGGCGTCGGCGGAGCG
>DATDJA010000453.1:0-2813 GCA_036520795.1 Candidatus Limnocylindrales bacterium | reverse complement strand
TGACTGGCCGGGGCGGGAGTCGCGGTCGAGCTCGAGCACGCTGCGAACAGCACCGCCGCTGCGGACACCAGCCCGAGGACGCGTGTCTGCTTCCTCATGCTTCTCCTCTGTTGCGGCGCCCCGACGCGCGGGACGCCCACTTCTCTCCTCCGCCGCGGCCATGAGCCGCGGATCGGCGGCAACGATACCGGATTGGCGAGCCGGGCGAAACGGGCCTCACCGGCGGGTCGCGACCGGGCCGTCAGGCCTCGTTGCGCGCCGAGCTGTGCCAGGGGATGACCAGCCGCTCGACGAGTGCGATGACCAGGTAGAACACGATCCCGGTCACCGCCGCGAGCGACACCGCGGCCCAGGTGATGTCAAACCGCAGGGCGCTCGCACTCTGGACGATCATCCGGCCGAGGACCGACGTCGAGCCGCCGAAGTACTCGGCGACGATCGCCCCGATGAGGCTGAGCGTCGAGGCCAGCTTGAGCGCCGTGAAGAAGTACGGGAGGGCGTTGGGGATGCGCACCTTGCGCAGGACCGTCCCCTCCGATGCGGCGTAGGAGCGCATCAGCTCGAGCGAGCTCGGGTCCACCGCGGCGAGGCCCCGGGTCACGTTGGCCATCACCGGAAAGAACGACAGGACCGCCGCCATCATCATCTTGGACAGCGGGTTGGTCAGCCCGAACCAGGTGTTGAACAGCGGCGCGAAGGCGATGATCGGGATCGCCCCTGCCGCCACCGCCGCCGGCAGCATCACCGAGCGCATCCCGGCCCAGCGCGCCGTCATGAACGCGACGGCCGTGCCCGCCGTCACGCCGATCACGAACCCACCGATCGCCTCGAAGATCGTCGCCTGCGCCGAACGGAACAGCGGGAACCGCTCCCCGCTCCAGTTCTCGGCCAGGGCGGCGAGGATCGCCGATGGCGCGGGCAGGATGAACGCGCGCATCTGGAGCGCGCGGATCAGGCCCTCCCAGACGATCAGCGCGCCGACCGCGACGAGCACGGCCGGCAGGTACTCGCGGGCCACGCGGGCGGCCCGGGCGGCCCGGCCCGGCCCGGTGTCGCTGCTGCTGGGACCCACCATCCCCGTCGCTGCGCTCACCCGACGGCGCCCTCGGCCTGCGTCCGTCGGCTGGACGCTGACCCGTCCTCGTCGGCGCCGTCCGAGCCGCCGGCCCGGAGTGCCTCGCGGACCTCGGTGATCAGCGAGAAGTACGCCTCGGTCTCGCGAACCTCGTCCGTTCGGGGCCGCGGCAGGTCGACGTCGACGACCTTCGTGATCCGGCCCGGCCGGGCGCTCATCACGACGACCCGCGACGAGAGGAACACGGCCTCCGGGATCGAGTGGGTCACGAACACGATCGTCGTGCCGGTCTGCTCCCAGATCCGGAGCACCTCGTCGTTCATCCGCTCGCGGGTCATCTCGTCGAGCGCCCCGAACGGCTCGTCCATGAGCAGGATCCGGGGCTCGAATGACAGCGCGCGAGCGATCGCGACCCGCTGCTGCATGCCGCCCGAGAGCTGGTAGGGCATATGGCGGGTGAACTCGCCGAGCTCGACCAGGTCGAGCATCTCCTTGGCCCGCTGCGTGCGCCAGGACTTGGGCTTGCCCAGGATCTCGAGCGGCAACTTGACGTTGTCCTCGACGCTGCGCCAGTCGAACAGCACCGGGGCCTGGAAGACCATCCCGTAGTCGCGGTCGAGGCGGGCCCGTGGCGCCGGCTTGCCGTTGACGACGACCTCTCCGCGACTGGGCTGGACGAGGTCGCCGATGACCCGCAGCAACGTCGACTTGCCGCAGCCCGACGGACCGATGAGGGACACGAACTCGCGCGGGCGGATCTCGAGGTCGATCCCCTGGAGGGCGACGGTGCTCGCGCCCTCGCGCGTCGTGAACACCTTGTCGACGCCCTTGATCCGGACGATGGGCGCGGCGGGGGCGGGCACGGTGCCGTCGGTCACGCGTCGATCCCCGGGCGTCCGCGGAGCACGATGATCTCGGCCGCGCGGATGACGAGGAAGAAGCCGATCCCGAGCACGCCGGCGATGAAGATCGCCGCCCATAGCTTCTCCGGGCCCGTTGCGTAGTACTGGTTGAAGGTCGTGATCACGCGGCCGAGGCCCTCCTTGATGGCGCCGGTGTCCTCGGCGATGATCGCGCCCACGATGCTCGCGGTGGCGGCGATCTTGAGCGCGGTGAAGAAGTACGGCATCGACGCTGGTAACCGCAGCTTGGTGTAGATCCCGGTCTTCGACGCCCCGTAGGACCGCATCAGCTCCAGCGCTCGCGGGTCGAACGAGCGCAGGCCGCGGAGCATCGCGATCGTGACCGGGAAGAACGTGAGGTAGGTCGCGATGACGACGACCGAGAGCACGCCCTGGCCGAGCGCGAACACGATCAACGGCGCGAGGGCGATGATCGGGATGGTCTGGCTGGCGATGACGTAGGGCACGAACGCGCGCTCCGCGAGCCGCGAGTGGACGAACGCGGTCGCGAGCCCGAGCCCGAGCAGGCTGCCCAGCAGGAACCCGAGCAGCGCCTCGCGCCAGGTGTAGAGCGCCGCCCCCACCAGGTACTGGAACAGGCTCACGTCCCTGCCGCTCTGGAACGGCCGGCCCAGCGCGATCGCGATGTTCCAGACGTGGGGGAGGTTGATGTCGTTCGCGAAGGCCCAGCGGAACGGCGGATTCCACAGGACCGGCGAGCCCGGCAGTGCGCCGGGCGCTCGCCACGGCGTGCCACCCAGAAACTTCACGCCTTCCCACGCCAGCAGGACGAAGACGATGGCGCCGGCGATGATCAACGCCTGGCGCAGCGTCGT
>DATDJA010000452.1:0-4525 GCA_036520795.1 Candidatus Limnocylindrales bacterium | reverse complement strand
GAGGACCGGCGAGCCATCCGCCCGGGTCAGGCGCGACGTGCCGTCGGCCTGCGTGTGGTGCAGCGACGGCGAGCCGGAGCACAGCCACTGGCGGCCTCGCTGGCACTCGCGGCAGCGCAGGCAAGGGGCGTACCACGACAGTGCGACCGCCAGGCCTACGGCGGACGGGTCGAGCCCGGCCCCGACGGCCTCGATGACGCCCGCGCCTTCGTGGCCGAGCACGATCGGCCCCGGGCGTTCCCAGTCGCCGTCGCGCACGTGGAGGTCGGAGTGACACACGCCCGACGCAGTCATGCGCACGAGCACCTCACCCGGCCGCGGGTCGTCGAGGCGCAGCGCCTCGACGGTGGTCGCCTCGCCGGCGCGCTCGATGACGGCCGCCTGGATCTCGCGCATGCCCCTACGATGCCCGATCGCGGGCGGCTCCACCCGGCGGTTCGGGCTAGCCGGTGTTCTGGAGCCCCGCCGCGATGCCGTTGATCGTGACGCCGATCACGTTCCTGATCGCCGCCTCGTCGGCCGCCGTGAGATCCGGCCGGCGCAGCCGCCCGAGGAGCTCCACCTGGACGGCCGACAGCGCGTCGACGTACGGGTTGCGGAGGTCGATCGACCGTTCCAGCGTCGGGTGACCGGCGAGCAGGCGTTCGCGGCTGGTGATGAGCAGCAGCATCCGGACTGACCGGGCGTACTCGGCCTCGATCATGCCCCGGATCGCGATCGCCCCCGGACCTTCCGCAAGGTCGGCGTACCGGTGGAACGTGCCCAGGTCGGCCTTGGCCAGCGACAGCTCGGCGTTGTCGAGCACGGACGCGAAGAACGGCCAGCGGCGGTAGAGGCCCGCGAGGTGATCGATGGTCTCCTTGCCGCCCCGCTCGGTGATCGCCTCGAGCGCCGTCCCGAGGCCGTACCAGCCGGGCAGATTGGCCCGCGCCTGCGACCACGCGAACACCCACGGGATCGCCCGCAACGCGTCGACGTCGAGGGGCGCGACGGGCGCGGTACCGGCCGCCAGGCGCCCGGAGGAACCCGGCCGCGCGGAGGGTCGCGAGCCCAGGCCCAGGCCCGCGATCAGGTCGATCGGCGTGGCCGAGCGGAAGAAGGCGCCGAACGCCGGCCGGTCGACCAGCGAGCGATAGGCGGTGCGCGAGACCGCCGTGAGCTCGGTCATCGTCGCGCGGCCGATGGAGGCGGCCTCCTCGGTCGAGCGCTCGTGCTCGGGCGTGGACGCGAGCAGCGCCGCGGCCGTGACCTGCTCGAGGTGGCGCTGCGCGATCGAGACGTCGGCGTAGTGGCCGGCGATGACCTCGCCCTGCTCGGTGAACTTCAGCCGCCCGCCGACCGAGCCCGGCGCCTGGGCAAGGATCGCCCGGTTCGCGGGTCCGCCACCGCGGCCGAGGGCCCCGCCACGCCCGTGGAACAGCGTCAGTGCGATGCCGTGCCGCCGGGACGTCGCGATCAGCGCCTCCTGCGCCCGGTAGAGGAGCCAGTTCGCGGCCAGGACGCCGCTCTCCTTCGACGAGTCCGAGTAGCCGAGCATCACCTCCTGCCTGTCACCACGCTCCCGCAGGTGGGCGCGATACGCCGGGTCGTCGAGCAGGCCGTCGAGCAGCTCCGTCGCGCCGGCGAGGGCGTCGGCGCTCTCCAGCAGGGGCACGACGTCGAGGACGGGGAGGTCCGGTGGCAGGTCGGCGAGCGCCGGGACGCTTCGGCCGAACGGCTCCGTCTGGGCGGCGAGCCGCGCGAGCTCGAGGACATCGGCGACGTCGTCGGGGCTGGTGGTGAACGAGATCACGTACCGGCGGCAGGCCTCGATGCCGAAGCGCGCCTGGAGCCGGGCGATCGAGCGGAACGTGGCCAGGACCTCGGCCACGGTGACGCCGGCGGCGACCTCGACGTCCGGCCCGGCGTCCGAGCGCAGCGCCCGCAGGGCCGCGGCGTGGACCGCCGCGTGCTGGCGGACCTCGAGCGAGGCGAGGTGGAAGCCGAACGTCGCCAGCTGCCAGCGCAGCTCGGCGACCTCGCCCCAGGCCACCCGGCCCAGCGCATCCTCGACCAGCGCGTGCTGGAGCGACGCGAGCTCGGCGTCGAGCACCGCGGCCTCCGGGTAGAGGCCGCTCCGGGCGCCGGTCTCGCCGGTGAGCGACGCCCGGGTCCGCCGGAGGCGCTCGGCGATCGCGCCCAGCCGCTGGCGGTACGGCTCCTCGGGAAAGCGGCGGCGCAGCTGGCGGACGACCTCGGGGAGCTCCTCGGCGTCGCGGGCGAGGGCACTGCCCAGGGCGCGGTCGACGCGATCCGGGGCGACCCTCGCGGCCACGGTCTGCATCAGGCGCGAGGCGACCGCCTCGTAGCCGCGGAGGAGGTGATCTGCCTGGAGGCGCGCGGCGTGGAGCGTGATCTCGGCCGTGACACCCGGATGTCCGTCGCGATCGGACCCGATCCACGACCCGAAGCGCAGCAGCGACGGGGCGAGAACGGCGCGCGTCCCGGTGCGCCCGGCGTCGACCGCCAGCTGCGGGGCAAGGGCCTCGGGGGGCGACACCGCGTCCAGCGCGCGATCCAGCGCCCGCACGTAGCGCGGGACGACCGTGAACAGCGTCTCGTCGAAGATCGCGAGCGCCGAGCGGACCTCGTCCAGCGGCGTCGGCAGCACCGCGCGCAGGTCGCCCGTGTGCCACAGGAGCGTGATCTCCTCGCGCAGCCGCCGCCGCAGGTCGGCGTCCTCGTCGGGGGTCGTGAGCGGGTCGTCGAGCGCGTCCAGCAGCCGGCGGATCCGGCGCAGGGCGACCAGCAGCGTGCGCCGCCGGGCCTCGGTCGGGTGCGCCGTGAGCACCGGGTGCACCTCGACCGTGCGCAGCATGGCCTCGAGGCTGTCGCGGTCGTTCGTCCGGGCGAGCCGCTCCACCGCCTCGCCGATGGACTCGTCGATCGGCCGGCCCTTCGCGCGTCGCGCCCGCGTGCGCAGCATCCGGATGCGCTGGCGTTCCTCGGCGAGGTTGACGAGCTGGAAGTAGAGGGTGAACGCGCGGGCGACGGCCGCCGCGTGCTCGACGTCCAGCGACGCGATCTCCGCCCCGAGCCGCTCGCGTTCGATGTCGGGCTCGAGCACCACCTCGGGGTCGCCGCGCCGGAGCGCGATCGTGCGCCGCCGGATGCGCTCGACGATCGCGAACAGCTCCGGGCCGGCCTGCTCGGCGATGACCTGGCCCAGGAGCGAGCCGAGGAAGCGTACCTCGTGCGCAAGGGGGTCGCGCGCACGACCCATCCCAGGCCCCGGGGGCTCGGCCGCCGCGGCCGGAAACCGGGACCCCCGCGTGCGGGACGAGACCCGAACCGGTCGGGCAGCGCGGTCGGCCACGGGGACAGGATGGGGGAGCAACGGTGCGATCGCCAGCCGGAGAGGGTTACGGTTCGACTGCAAGGGCACCCGCGCGCTACCCGGCCGCAACCGATTTCGGTAGCGGAGCGGCCTAGGCTTGTAAGGTGATGACCATGGCCGAGCCTGGGACGCCGCCCACGATGCGCGAACGCCCGCAGGACCCGATCGCCGAGCTCCGCTTCCTCCACGACCTGCTGGGCATCGTCACGACCGCACAGACGTGGGAGGAGCTCCTCGAGACCGTCGTCGACGGGACGCGCGACGCCCTGGGTGCGAGCGTCTCCTCGCTCTACCTGCTCGATTGCGACGGAACCCGCCTCACGCTCGCCGCCACCAACGGCCTCGACCGTTTCCAGATCGGCCGCGCCGTCGTCCCGTTCGGGGAGGGGATCACCGGGCGGGTCGCGGCCATGCGCGAGCCCATGGTCATCCCCGACGTCGCCGCCGACCCGCGCTTCCTGTGGGTCCGGGGCCTCGACCAGCGTCGGTTCGTTGCCTCGATGCTCTCGGTGCCGCTCACCTGGCACGACCAGGTCGTCGGCGTCCTCAACGTCCAGACCGAGGAGCACCGCGAGTTCGCGACCACCGACGTCGACCAGCTCTCGGCCATCGCCGACCTGCTCGCGGGCATCGTGGAGAAGGGCCGCCTCCAGCGCGAGGCCGAGGCCCAGGTCGAGCAGCTCAAGGCGCTCGACCAGGCGCGCAACGAGCTCATCGCGCTGGTGACCCACGAGCTGCGGACGCCCCTGGCGGTCGTGCGGGCGTACACGGACCTCCTCGCCGACGAGCCCGTCCTCGAGGGCCGCAAGTCCCGGGATCCCGTGCGGCGGGCGACCCGGGCGGCCTGGCACCGTGGGACGCTCGAGCAGGTCGAGCGGCTGGACCGCCTGGTCGACTCGATCCTCGAGTCGGTGCGCGTCGTCCCGGATCGCCCCCCGGACCTGCGCACGATCGACCTCGGCATGATGGTCGACGAGTTGCTGGGCGACCTTGGCCCGCTCCTCGCGCGGCACCGCTTCCGGATCGCGGGCTCGCGGCGCCTGCACGCGATGGCCGACCGCGGGCGCCTGCGCCAGGTGCTCGAGCACCTCCTCGAGAACGCCGTCAAGTACGCCCCCTCGGACACCGCGATCGAGATCGACTGGCGCC
>DATDJA010000451.1:0-4801 GCA_036520795.1 Candidatus Limnocylindrales bacterium | reverse complement strand
GCATGACCGAGGCCTCGACCGTTCGCCCCGTCCTCGGGGCACCGCCGTCCGAGAAGATCCTGCTCGAGGTCCGCGACCTGCGGACCTCGTTCAAGGTGATGGACGGCGTGGTGCCCGCCGTCGACGGGACCAGCTTCTCGCTGCCGAAGGGGGCGACGCTGGCCATCGTCGGCGAATCGGGGTCGGGCAAGAGCGTGACCGCGATGACGATCATGCGCCTGCTGGACATCCCACCGGCCGAGATCGGTGCGGGCAGTGAGATCTGGTTCGACGGTCGCGAGGTCCTGTCGCTGTCCGACAGCGAGATGCGCAAGATCCGCGGCAACGAGATGGCGATGATCTTCCAGGAGCCGCTCACGAGCCTCAATCCCGTGTTCACGGTCGGCGACCAGATCGGCGAGCAGGTGAAGCTCCACAAGAAGGTCAGCCAGCGCGAGGCGCGCGACCGCTCGATCGAGATGCTCCGGCTGGTCGGCATTCCAACCCCGGAACGGCGGGTGAAGCAGTATCCGCACGAGCTGTCGGGCGGCATGCGCCAGCGCGTGATGATCGCGATGGCGCTCTCGTGCGAGCCCAAGCTCCTGATCGCCGACGAGCCGACGACGGCGCTCGACGTGACCGTCCAGGCGCAGATCCTGGAGCTGCTCAAGGCGATCCAGGAGCGGACGGGCGCGGCGCTGCTGCTGATCACGCACGATCTCGGGGTGGTCGCCGAGATGGTCGACAACGTGATCGTGATGTACGCCGGCCAGATCGTCGAGCAGGGGACCGTGCACGAGGTGCTGCTCGAGCCGCGGATGCCCTACACGATGGGCCTCATCGAGTCGATCCCGACGGTGGAGAAGCGGGGCGGCAAGCTGTCCGCGATCAAGGGCGTCGTCCCCTCGCCGTTCCACCTGCCGCCCGCGTGCCGGTTCGAGCCGCGTTGTCCATATGCCTGGGAGACGTGTCGGACCGACCCGCCCGAGCTCTTTCCGGCCGGGCCCAGCGGCCGCCTCGCCCGCTGCAACCTCCACCTCGGAGCGGCGCGCCAGCGACTGGATGCGGCGATCGCCAATCACGATGACAACATGACGGTCGACCGCCGGATCACCGGCCTGCTGGACACGGTCGAGCCCGCATGACCACCACCATCGAGGCCGCGCCCCAGGCCGAGCCGATCATCCGGCGCAAGCTTCGCCGCCGCCCGCCGACCGCGATCCGCAACGGGCGTGCCCTGTTGCTCTCGGTCGCGGGCTACGCGCTCACCGGCCTGTTCGTCGTGCTGCTCGGCGTCGTGATCGGCGCCAAGGGCGCCTTCGGCATCCTGCTGCCGGCCATCCTGGTCAGCGTCCCCCTCACGCTCGTCGTGTACGGCGTCGTTCGCCTCACCCGAAACCGCCAGAAGTGGTCGCTCGCGCTCGCGCTCGGGCTCGACATCCTCCTGTCACTCGCGTGCGGCTACCTGATCGTGACCATGCAGACGCGGACCAGCGACCCGAACGCGACCTTCTTCCTCCAGATGCTGCTCACCCCGCCGCTGGTCTTCGCCATCGCCTCGGCGTGGCACTTCGTGCGCGGGGCGAGCTGGTTCAACGGCGTCTACGAACGTCCGCTCCTGCCCGAGGAGGCCGGCGCGCGGCCGATCACGTCCCCGCTGGTGGCCGGTGGCCCGACGACGCCCGTCATGACCGGGCCCGCGCTCGCCGAGTACGCGCCCCGCCTTGGCGCCTATCTCGCCGACCTCGTCATCGTGGCCATCCTGACCGCGGTGCCGGTCGTCGCCGGGCTCGCGATCAGCTCCGCCCTGGGCGGCGGCATCGGGCAATTGATCGCCTACGCGGGCGTGATCCTCGGCATCCTCGTCAACCTGGGCTACTTCGCCTATTTCTGGAGCCACGGCGGCACGACGCCGGGCATGCGGCCCGTGCATCTCAAGGTGGTGCACGAGATGACGCCCGATCCGCTTACCTGGGGCAACGCTATCCGGCGCTACATCGTGTTCGTGTTCAGCGCGGCCGCCCTGTACATCGGCTTCGCCTGGGTATTCATCGACCCGCGGCGCAAGGGGTGGCACGACATCGCCGCACGGACGATCGTGATCGACGCGCGCGCCCAGGCCGCCGAGGAGGCCAAGGTCGCCGACGCCGCGGCCGCGGCGGTCGCCGCCGGCACGGCCACCCCCGACGAGGTCGCGGATGTCGACCCGATGTCGGAGGCCGACGCCCCGATCATCGAGGCCGTCGTGGCCGCGGAGGCGGCGAGGCCGGTCTCGGTCATGGAGGGCCAGCCGCTGCTGACCGTGCAGGGGCTCAAGAAGCACTTCCCGATCTACGGCGGCGTCCTGCGCCGCCAGATCGGCACGGTCTATGCGGTCGACGGCGTCGACTTCACCATCATGCCCGGCGAGACCTTCAGCCTCGTCGGCGAGTCCGGCTGCGGCAAGACGACCCTTGGCCGGACCGTCATCCAGCTGACGCCCTCGACCGGCGGCCGCGTCGTCTTCGACGGCTACGAGCTGGCCGACGTCGACCCCGACGACATGCGGCCCCTGCGCCGGCGGATGCAGATCATCTTCCAGGACCCGTTCGGGTCGCTCAACCCGCGGATGCCGATCTCGGACATCATCGGGGAGGGGCTCCTCGCCCAGGGGCTGACGGACCGCGCCGCCCGCGACAAGCGCGTCGAGGATGCCCTCGAGCTGGTCGGCCTGCGGCGCGAGTACACGCGGCGCTACCCGCACGAGTTCTCCGGCGGACAGCGGCAGCGCATCGGGGTCGCCCGGGCGCTCGCGCTGGGCCCCGACTTCATCGTCGCCGACGAGCCCGTGTCCGCGCTCGACGTCTCGATCCAGAGCCAGGTCCTCAACCTGCTGATCGATCTCAAGCGCGATCTGCACCTCACCTACCTGTTCATCAGCCACAACCTGTCGGTGGTCCAGTACTTCTCCGACCGCGTCGGCGTGATGTACCTCGGCAAGATCGCCGAGATCGGGTCGGTCGAGCAGCTGTACCAGGATCCCCGCCACCCGTACACGGTCGCGCTGCTGTCGGCGATCCCCGAGCCCGATCCGCGCCGCCGCAAGTCGAGACTCGTGCTCAAGGGGGATGTGCCGTCGCCCGCGGCCCCGCCCTCGGGCTGCCGGTTCCACACTCGCTGCTGGCTCCGGGAGCGGCTGGGCAATCCCGAGAACTGCTCGACCATCGAGCCGCCGCTGCGGCCGTTCGGGCAGGAAGGGCACCAGGTCGCCTGCCACTGGGCCGAGGACGTCAACTCGACCACGGTGTCCCAGGCCGTTGCCGAGGCTCCGGCGATCGTCGTGGCGGCCGCCGAGGACGAATGAACCCGGCCCCGCGTCACGACGGCCACGCCAGCGAGGCGCCGGTCGGAGCTGCCATTCTGCTCGTGGTCCTGCTCGTCGCGGCGTGCGGGCTGGCCTCCGGCGTCCCGACGGCCGGGCCTGTGTCGCCCGGCCCAGCCGGTTCGCCGCCGGCGTCCGCCGATGGCGAGCTGCCCAGCCCGACGTGGTGGCCCGGCGGCGTCGTCGAGGCCGTGCTCCTGCTCGGCAAGTCGGACCTCGACGTCCAGGCCGCCGGGGCGGATCTCGGCGCGTCGGCCTCGACTCAGGACCTCGAAGCGATGTGGGGCGCGGCCGACGGCCTGACCAGGGTGCTCGTGAAGCTGCCGTCCCAGGTCGATCGGATCCGGGACTACCCGACCACGGTCAAGCTGGCGGCGGCCTACGACGCCGCGCTGCCCGACATGCTCGCCGGGACCACGAAGCTGCGCGACTCGATCACGGCGGGCGACGCCGCCGGCATCGCGGCGGGCAGCCAGCAGATGGCCAAGGGGCTCGAGGCGTACAGCGACGTCCGGACGCTGCTCGCCGATGCCGTGGGGCAGGCCGCGCTGATGCAGCGGATCCTCGTCAAGTAGGACCGGGCCGCCACTACTCGCCCCCGATCGTCTCCCCGAACAGCTCGGTCCAGGCGGTGAATGAAGCCTGCGAGTCGGCTCGGAGCGGCTGCGAGGTGTCCCACTGGGCGACGTACGAGGCGAGCACGTCGCCGGCGTCGACGCGACTCCCGTCGCTGAACGTCGCGCCCTGCCGCAGCCGGCAAGTCCAGACCACGGCCTCCGCGTCGGGCTCGCAGCGCTGCGCGAGGCGCGGCTCGACCGCCAGCGTCCCCGGTGCGAAGCCGTACAGGCCCTCCACGACGAGCCCGCACAGGCGATAGGCATCGGCCGACGGCTGGTCCGCGCAGTAGGCGCCGTCGGGCTCCGTCGCCTGCATGAACACGAGCTGGCCGCGG
Organism: Candidatus Limnocylindrales bacterium; assembly: GCA_036520795.1. Lineage (GTDB taxonomy): Bacteria > Chloroflexota > Limnocylindria > Limnocylindrales > CSP1-4 > CAIXZV01. The sequence goes on along the minus strand of DATDJA010000451.1, from coordinate 509 downwards.
TCGCCGGGGGTGAACGAACCCAGTGGATCGAGGCCCAGCGGCGAGGTCACCACGTCGGTCACATCGGAGCGGAAGGCCGTGACCGAGCCCGGGTGGACCAGCGGGATCAGCGGCGCGGCGTCGCGGATCGCGTCGTTGGCGCGCGCGAACGCGTCCGCGCGCTCCGCCGGGTCGGCGGTGGAGGCGGCGTCCGCGAGGGCCGCCGCGGCCTTCGGCGTGCGCGTCGCGGGCGTGGACTTGAGTCCCTTGCGGAAGAGCGGCTCCAGGAACGCCTCGGGATCCGCGATCGTCGAGCCCACCCCGCCGAGGTACAGGCCGTCGAGCCCGCCCGTCGCCAGGTCGGCAAAGTAGTCCTCGACGGGCATCGTGTCGATCTCCGTGTGCACGCCCACGGTCTCCTCCAGCTGCGCCTGGACCGCCGAAGCAAGCCCTGCCGGGTCGGGGAGTCCCGGAACCGGCTGGTCCGGAACGTGGAGCGGGTACGTCTCCTTGAGGTCGAAGTCCGCGGC
>DATDJA010000450.1:0-2920 GCA_036520795.1 Candidatus Limnocylindrales bacterium | reverse complement strand
GGGCGGGTGCCGCACATCGTGTTCAACCCCGCGGTGGGGGAGGACGCCTACTTCCCTGGCCCCGCGTTCTGGCAATCGTCGACGCGGTCGGCGAGCGCGCCGCGCGACGTTCAGACGTCGGGGATCACGCAGCCGCCGGTCCACGCCCGCGCCGCACTCGAGATGCATCGCCACGCCCGCGACGTCGACGCGTCGAAGGCCTTCCTCGCGTGGCTCTATCCGCGCCTCGTCGCCGAACACGACTATCTCGCCCAGCGCCGCCGCCCCACCGGCACCGACCTGCCCGTGATCATGCACCCGTGGGAGTCGGGACTCGACAACTCGCCAGTCTGGGACCGCGATCTCGCGCAGATGGTGATCCCGCCGGGCTCGATCCCGCCCTACGTCCGCCACGACCTCGACCATGCCAAGGCGGCCGACCGGCCGACCAACGCGGCGTACGACCAGTTCGTGTTCTTGGCTGCCCGCTACCGCGACTCCGGCTACGACGACGACCAGCTCCTGGAACAGGTCCCGTTCCTCGTCGCGGGACCGCTGTTCAACGCCATCCACTGCTGGTCGACGTATGCGCTGGCCGAGATCGCCGAGATCGTCGGGGCGGACCCGGTCCCGCATCGAGAGGACGCGCGGCGGATCAGCGCCGCGCTCATCAGCGAACTCTGGGACCCGGCGACCAGGCGGTTCTGCGCCCTTGACATCGTGCGCAACGAGCGCAGCGTCGAGGACACGATCGTGTCGTTCGCGCCGCTCCTCGATCCGGCGCTTCCGCGCGAGCAGCTGGATGCGATCATGGCCGACCTCCGCTCGGCGAGCTTCCACCCCGACCGGCCCGACGGCTTCGTCGCCCCGAGCTACGACCTCCTTGGCGAGGGCTTCGATGAGCGACGCTACTGGCGCGGCCCGGTCTGGATCAACACCAACTGGCTGCTGTGGCAGGGCCTCCGCCAGCACGGCCAGACCGCAGAGGCCGACGAGATCCTGCTGAGCAGCCTGCGCCTGGTCGACCGGTCCGGCTTCCACGAGTACTTCGACCCGTTCGGCGGCGCCGCGTTCGGCACCGACGGCTTCGGCTGGACGGCGGCCCTGACGCTCGACCTCGTCGAGCGCCACCAGGGCGCGGATCGGGCGCGCCTCCTCGAGCGCCTGGCCGAGGCCGCGACCGGAGCCTAGGCTCCGCTCCCCGTGTACGGAGCGCGCCGAGAGTGCCGGTCACGCGGTACTGCTCGCGGCCACCAAGCGCCGCGACGAGCTCCCGCAGCGAAGCGGCCGGGACTGTCGGTGGACCCTTGGGTGGCCGACCGCTGACGGAAGGGCCAATGACGCCGCCCGGCCCGGCGGGTGATCCTAGTGATGCGGCTACCCATGAGGACGAGGCTCTGGAGGCTGGGAACGTTGCTCGCTCTGCAAGCGCCTGGGCACGCGTCGACGTGGCGATGACCCGACCGGGCCCCAGGGACCGATGAGTGGCGTTGCCGGGCTCGTGCAGCTCATGCTCGGGCGCCGTCGTCTGTCGGCCCGGGGGTCGTCCGAGATCGACGAGTCCGCCGCAGGCCCACAATCGGCCGTCAACTCGCGGGGCCGCGATCGCACGCTACCTCGCTGGCTCGACCCTACTCTGGTGGCCGCTCGCAGGCCGGACCGGTCGCCAGCAGCCGCGCCGGATCGCCGTTTGGTCACGGCGCCAGCTCGCGTTCCGATCGTCTTTGTCACGCCCGGCGACGAGCTCGGCGGGCTGCATCACGTTCGCTATGACGGCGTGCCACTCCTCGATCGTCCCGACGACGCTCTGGGCCGGCCGATCCAGGAGCTGGACGGGGGAGACGAGGTCAACGTGCTCGAGCGGGCCGAGATCTGGGCCCGTGTCCGCACGCCAGACAACCTGTTCGGCTGGGTCCCCTGCATGACGCTCGAGGCCGGGTCGGCCGATCCGGCTGAGGATCCTCGCGCGGCGATCGACCTCGAGCTCCCCGCCGTGGTCGAGGAACCGATCGCGCTTGAGGCGCTATTGGAAGCCGTCGCGGCACAGCGGTTGGCGATCCGGGAACCACCGCTGGAGGCAGCGCCGGCGCCGCCGCGACGGCGGACACGGAAGCCCAAAGCCGAGGCACCGCCCGCCGAAACGCCGCCGAAATCGACGCGCCGACGGCCACAACGGCCGAAGGCGATGCCCGACCAAGAGGCCTAGCGCACCGCGACGGTCCACGTCCACGGGACCTGAGCATCGGGCGCGACCGTCGGTCATCGTGACCATCGATCGGTTGGTCGCCGAGCGAGAGCTCAGCGCCGACGCGAACCGCGCTCAGAGCCGCCCGAAGATGAGGCTGGAGACGAGGAGGACGGCGATCGTGTTCAGCGTGCAGTGGACGACCATCCCGAGGTAGATATTCCGCTTCCAGCGAACCGCGTACACCGTCGGCGCGAAGCCGAGGATCCGCGCGACCAGCTGCCACGGCGACCAGAAGTGGTACAGCGAGAACAGGCTGACGTTGACGAGCGGCGCCCAGCGGCCCATGCGCTCCATCCGCGGCAGCAGGTAGCCGCGGAAGTACAGCTCCTCCACGATCGGACCGACGAACCCGTTGATCGCGAGGAACGCGACCAGGGTCACGGTCCACACCGTGCGCGAGTAATCGGCGATGTGGTCCATCGAGATCGGCGTCACGTACCACTCGGGCAGCCAGCCGAAGAACGTGCCGATGAGCCAGGGCTCGATCAGCTGGTGGATACCGAAGCCCAGGAACGCCGCCAGGATCAGGACGGGCACGAGCCACAGCCACGTGCGGAGCGGCATCGGCACCCGATAGGGGATCGCCGCGTGCACCGAGCCGGCCGCGCGGCCGGCCCGCAGGACAACCGCAAGCTCGAACGGGATGAGGACGCCGACGATCGCGAGGAGCAGGGCGGTGATCGGCGGGAACCC
>DATDJA010000449.1:0-2045 GCA_036520795.1 Candidatus Limnocylindrales bacterium | reverse complement strand
GAACAGCGCTTCGAGGTGGCCGGGATCACCCGCGTCGAGGGGGAGGGTTCCCTGCGGCTGGTCGTCCGCGACGGCGAGGTCGTTGAGTCGCAGCTTGCGATCTTCGAGGCCCCGCGCTACTTCGAGCAGCTGGTCGTGGGGCGCACGCCGGACGAGGTGCTGGACATCGTCGCGCGCATCTGCGGGATCTGCCCCATCGCCTATCAGATGTCCGCGGTGCACGCGTTCGAGCACCTTGCCGGGGTCCGGATCGACCCGGCCGTCCGCGCGCTGCGGCGACTGCTGTATTGCGGCGAGTGGATCGAGAGCCACGCGCTCCACGTCTACCTCCTCCACGCCCCCGACTTCCTCGGTTGCGCCAACGCGGTCGAGCTCGCGGTGCTCGACAGGGCGGCCGTCGAGCGTGGGCTCGCCCTCAAGAAGACCGGCAACCGGATCGTGTCGATCCTCGGCGGCCGGCCCATCCACCCGGTCAGCGTCCGCGTCGGCGGGTTCTCGTGGGTCCCGCGCCGAGCCGAGCTCGAGGTCCTGCGGGCCGATCTCGAGCGCGCGCTGGACCAGGCGCGCGCGACCGTCGACTGGGTGGCGACGTTCAGCGCCCCGGAGTTCGAGCGGAGCGAGCGGTTCGTCGCGCTCCGGCACCCCGACGAGTACCCGTTCAACGAGGGGCGCATCGTCTCCTCCGACGGCCTGGACCTCGCGGCGACGGACTGGGAGCTGGCATTCGCGGAGGAGCAGGTCCCGTGGTCGCACGCGCTCCAGGCGCGCATGGCCGACCGCGTCCCGTACCTCCTCGGTCCCGCCGCGCGGATCACCCTGACGGGCGACCGGCTGCACCCCGAGGCTCGGGCGGCACTCGATCGGATTGGCCTCGCCGGCGAGATCGCCCGCAACCCGAACTGGAGCATCGCCGCCCGCGCCGTGGAGCTCGTCCACGCCGTCGCCGAGGCGATCGAGGTCCTCGACGGCTACGCCCCACCCGACCGTGCCAGCGAGCCGTGGACGCCGGGGCCGGGGACGGCGTCGTGGGCGACCGAGGCGCCGCGGGGGCTCCTGTTCCACCACTACGAGCTCGACGAACGGGGCCGGATTGCGACGGCGAAGATCGTGCCGCCGACGAGCCAGAACCAGGCGGCGATCGAGGCCGATCTCGCGTCCTTCGCGCCGGCGATCCTGGGCGAGCCGCACGACGTCGCCACCCGCCGGCTCGAGATGCTCATCCGCAGCTACGACCCGTGCATCTCGTGCGCCACGCACTTCCTCGACCTGACCCTGGAGGACGCCCGATGACGCGCCTCGCCGGCCGGGATCCGAAGCTGCGGGTCATCCTGTGCGGCAACGCCGATCGCGGCGACGACGGGGTGGCCGCGGCCACCGTCGCGGCGCTGCTCCCGGCGCTACCGCATCCGCTGCTCGCGAGCCTCGACGTCCGCCAGGAGACGGAGCTGCGCGTCGAGGACCTGGCCGACCTGCCGTCCGACGCGGCCTGCCTGATCGTGGACGCCGTCGCCGGCGTCGAGCCGGGCCGGGTCGTTCGCCTGCCGCTCCAGGAGCTTGAGGAGCGGTCGGCGTTCACGCCGCGGTCCTCGCACCAGCTGCCGATCCACCTGGTCGTCGGGCTCGCCGGCATGCTCCGCGGCCGCCCCATCGAGGGAACGTTCGTCGGCCTCGGCGGCCTCGCGTTCGGCTACGGGACGCCGCTGTCGCCGGTCGCGCGCGCCGCGATGCCGGAGTTCGGCAGCGCCATCGAGCACGAGATCCGCGCGCTGCTGCCCGCGCAGGAAGCCCTGGTCTGAGATGTGCCGAACCACCGTCGGCGAGGTGCTCTCGGTCGCTGACGGCGTCGCCGTCGTCGATCTCGACGGCGTGCGGCGCAATGCCATCGCGCTGATGGTCCCCGACCTCGTCCCCGGCGAGCTCGTGCTCGTCGGTCTCGGCACCGTGCTCGGGCGCGTGACGCCAGCGGACCGCGCCGCGCTCGAACACCTGATCACGACCAACCCGGAGGCAACGCAATGAGGATCCCTCGAACGACCGGGTGGGGC
>DATDJA010000448.1:0-3033 GCA_036520795.1 Candidatus Limnocylindrales bacterium | reverse complement strand
CCCTCGCTTGGCTGGCGGACGGAAGTGCCCCTCCCGATCCAGGGCGACCGCCGCGCTTGGGACGCGGTCGTGATCGCTCATGACGGCTGGACGGCGATCGAGGCGATCAGCCGGCTGGGCGCCGTCGACGCGACGCTGCGCACGACGAACCAGAAGCAACGCGACGACCTGCGGATCGCGCGGACAGTCCTCGTCATTGCCGACACGCCGCGGAACCGCGCCGCGCTCCGCCTGGCCCACGCGACCGTGCGCGCGGAGTACCCGCTTGACACTCGCTCCGTGCTCGCCGCGCTCGGCGAGGGCAAAGCCCCGACGGCGTCGGGGATAGTCCTTCTCCGTCTCAGGAACGAGTGATCGTCCACAACTCGTCCACAACGGGGGAAAAGTGGTGGACGTCCACGGCCGCCCGAACGTCAGGTTCGTGGAAAACCCCGTTGGATCGCTTCCCCGGCCACCGTAACGTAGGTCTTGCCCGAAGGGGCCGATGGAAGGTCCGGAGCGGAGGCGATCGCCTCAAACCTGCTCCGCCCGGCCGGCTGCGATCACCTCAACGCCACGCCGACGTCGATCCGCGATCACATCAAGGGTCGGCGCTCTCCGGTCAATTCGGGTACTTCATACCAGCGGTGGCGGCCCGCAAGGGTCGCGGTCCTGGACGCCCGAATGGAAGCGACTGGCATCCCGGTGTCAGTACTCCATCCGGGCGTTGAAGTTTAAGGCGCCCGGGCCCCCACTCCCGCCCCGTGCGCGACTATCCTCGGCCGATGAGCGACTTCTTCTCCCCGGGCATCGACCGGTTGCGACCCATCCCGCCGGCCGACCAGCCGGCCCGTCTCGAGGCCCTCGTCGAGGCCGTTCAGGGCCGGACCGCGATCGTGCCGCGGGTCGGGATCGTGCTCGGCTCGGGCCTGGGCGGGCTCGCCTACGAGGTCGAGAACCCGATCGCGATTCCCTTCGACCAGCTCCCGGGCTGGCCCATCGCGACCGCGCCCGGTCACGAGGGACGGCTGCTGCTCGGGCGTCTCGGCGGGGTGCAGGTCGTCATGCTCCAGGGCCGGTTCCACCTGTACGAGGGCAACGATCCGGGCCTCGTCGTCCAGCCCGTCCTGTTGTTCCGCAAGCTGGGCGCGAAGACCGTGATCCTGACCAACGCGGCGGGTGGCGTGAACCCCGACTACGCGCCGGGGACGCTGATGGTCATCGCCGACCACCTCAACCTCACCGGGCGGACGCCGCTCCTCGGGCGCAACGCCGACGAGCTCGGCCCGCGGTTCCCGGACCTCACCGACGTCTGGACGCCGGCGCTGCGCGGGCAGCTGCACGCGGCCGGGGCGGCGGTGGGCGTAGAGCTCGCGGAGGGCATCTACGCCGGGCTGCTCGGCCCCTCGTATGAGACCCCGGCCGAGGTGCGGATGCTGCGAACGATGGGCGCCGACGCTGTCGGCATGTCGACCGTGCTCGAGGCGGTCGCCGCCCGCTGGGTGGGGCTGGAGGTGTGCGGCGTCTCGCTCGTCACCAACGCGGGAGCCGGCTACAGCGGCCAGCCGCTGACCCACGCCGAGGTGATGGAGGCGGGCGAGCTGGCCGGCCCGCGCCTGGCGAAGGTGCTGCAGCGCTTCCTTGCCGACCTCCCGGCGCCCGGCTCAGCCGGCTCCGGCGCCTGACGAGGATCGCGGCGACCGGCCGCTAGAGCGCTCGTTTCGCCGCGCGGTCGAGGAGGAAGCCGAGCAGGAACACGCCGAGGAAGATGCCGATGAACAGCAGGCCGAGGCGGTCGTAGCCGGACATGGCGCCCCCGAGGCCGGCGATGCCGGTCATGGCGGCGGCGATGACGAACGCGACCACGCCGATCGAGGTCACGGTCTTGCTGGGGCGGTTCATGCGGTTGGGCTCCCTCGTCAGGTGACCGGCAGCTCCCGGCCGGCCTTCTTGGCTTCGTCGCGCTTCTGCGCCCAGGCGGCCAGGACATTGTCCTTGTGCGGCCGGATGGGGCAGTGCTCGTCGCGATTGTTGAACTCGTCGCAGTAGCCGAGCGCTACGCACTTCGGGGCGAGGAACGAGCCCAGGAACGGCGACACGTCGAAGATCTCATGGCGGATCAGCTGGAACAGCCGGCGGATCTCCCACTGGGCCATCGTGCACAGACGCAGGCCCGACATGTGGATGAGCGCGCGCAGGTTGGTCGTCATGACGAGGTTCGTGCGCGTCGCGTTGGGGAACACGAACCGTGCGTCCTCACCGGGCACGCCGGCCTCAACGAGCTCCCCGTACAGCCCCAGCGCGCCGTCGACCTGCTCCTCGTACCGCTCGCGCAAGGCTTCGTCGCCCTCGGCGATCGTCGCCGGCAGCATCGTCGCGGCGCCCTTGTACTTGACGTAGCGCTGGCTCTGCTGGTCGAACGCCACGCCCGCTCGATGGCGCACGAGCTGGTGGGACAGCGTGCGCGAGACGCCCGAGATGGCGAACGTGAACACGATGTGCTCGATGGTGGAGCCGTGTCCGGACTCGATGACGTTGCCGATCAGGCGCTGCATCGAGGCCGGCGCGATCTCGCCCGCGGTGGCCCGGCGGAAGATCTCCTGGGGCTCGAGCTCGCTGTAGCACGTCCGGCAGGCGGTGTAGATCAGCGGCACGTAGAAGCGCTCCACGATGTCCTTGTCCGGGAACAGGAGCGACGCCTGCAGCCCGAGGTCGTGGCGGCCGGGATTGCGCGGGATCGCGGTCTTGGCGCGCTGCGGTGCCGGGGCTTCTGCCATGGGTCGAAGTCTACCGGCGCGTCGCCGCCGCGGATCAGCCGAATGCAGTGAAACGGCCGCCGTGCGGGAGCTAGGCGGCCACCCGTACCGCCATCGTGCGCCGGTCAGTGTCCCGGAACCAGATCCAGTACAGGCAGGTCGCGATCGTGTACAGCGTGATGATCGTGATGAAGTTGACCGTGTAGCCGGCCTCGAAGCCGAGCGTCGCCTGGAGGGCCGCGTACCACAGCCCGCCGATGATCCAGCCCACCTGCCACAGCACGCTCATGGCGGCGGA
>DATDJA010000447.1:0-3264 GCA_036520795.1 Candidatus Limnocylindrales bacterium | reverse complement strand
GATCACGTAGGTGCCCTGGACCGTCAGCTCGACCTTCTTGTCACAGACGGACGCGGTCCACCCGACGACCAATGCCTTGTTCCCCTTCCCGGCGATGACGTTCGCGTCGCCGCCGGTCGGCGTGTTCGCGATGGAGGCCGCCTCGGTCGGCGTCGACAGCCGGATGCCGGTGAGCACGTGATCGGGGTCGTGGACGGTCACCCTCACGCCCTTGCCCGTCTCCGCGGGCAGGCGGACGGTGAACGACTGGCCCGTCGCGGCGGACGCGGGCGGTGCCGGGGTGGACGCCGACGCGGAGGCGCCCGGAGATTCAGCTCCGGGTGAGACGGGTGCCGAAGCAGGCGGGCTGCCGCCGCACGCCGCGGCGACGAGGGCGACGAGTCCGACGAGTCCGGCGATCGATCGCATGCCTGCCCTTCCTTGCGGTGTCGAGTCGGGTCTCCGACGTTCCACGTGCCATCATCGCGACGCGCTGAACGCGCCGGCCGCCCGGGCGGTACTGGAGGACATGACGATCACTCGCCGCGCGACCCCACTCGCCGCCCTGACCATGATCATGGTGACACTCACCGGCTGCGCGGACAGCGCGCCCGCGAACACCGACGCCCCGAGCGACGCCGCAGCTTCGGTCGCGCCGGCGCGTTCGCGCAACACGGGTCCCGTCGACCCGAGCGCGGCGGCCAACGACGCGACGTTCGGCGCCTGGCGCCGGGCCCCCGTGAAGCCGACGCCCGAGTACGTCGCGGCGGCCGAGGAAGCGTGCCGGGCGGACCCGGCCGTCGGCGACGCGCCGCTGGTGGTCCTCGATGCGCGTGGCGAGGGTCGCGCGATCCTCGTCTTCGCCGACGACAAGACGGCCGTCTCGTGCATCGCGGAGGACGACAAGTCCGGGACGATCGCCATCGACGCCCATCCGATCCCGGACTTCGCGAAGGCAAAGCCGCCCAAGGAAGCCGACTTCGGCGTGCACGAGCTGTACACGCTCGAGGCCGGGGGTTCGACCTACTCCGCGCTCGTCGGCCAGTACGAGCCAACGGGCGTGAAGAGCGTGGCGGCGAACTTCGACGCCGACGCCGCCTGGTACACGGCGGCCACCGACAACGGCTGGTACGCGATCTGGTGGCCGGGCGAATCGAAGCCGCTCGGCGTCGCGACCTCTGACACGCGGAACATCGTGATGCACAGCTACGCCCCGTAGGGCGACCGAGCGATCAGTCGAGCGGGCGGCGGATGCGCCGGCGCTGGGGCACGACGGTGTCGAGCTCGCGCACAAGTGCGCGGCGGTAGCCGAGGAACGCGGCGAGCTCGCCGAACGCGGACTCGAGGGACGCCGTGAGCCGCGGGCTCGGGCGCTCGAACGGGTCGAGGTCGACGGCCATCGTCGTGCCGGCGCCGCGGTGGACCCACGCCCCGACGGCCCGGCCGTCGTCGAGGACCATGCCCAGCCCGTTGCCGTCGCCGTCGAACACGCGGTCATGGACACCGCGATCGAGGAAGCGCGTCCGCCCGTCGAGCGGATAGCCCATGGTCCACGCGTCCCACTTCGGCAGCAGCGTGACGACCCCGCCGAGCGGCGCGGTGGCCTCGTACTCCGGGAGATCCTCGGCGCGGAGCAGGAGGCCGTCGTCCAACGCGACCGTCTCGTGTGCGGCAATCGCATCCGCTGCCTGGCGGCCGTTCAGCCCCGACCACCACGCGAAGTCCGCCACCCGCGCGGGTCCGAACGCCCGCAGGTACTCGCCGGCGAGCCAGGCACGGGCCGCCGCGGGCTCGGGCGCCGCGGGCTCCGGGTCACCGGCGAGCCACGCGCCGCGGGCCTGGTAGCGCGAGGCGTTCGACGTCAGCGAGCCCGACCCGATCGAGACGATGTCGCCCCGCAACGAGAGCCACGACAGCAGCGAGCCGACGTCGAGGCCGTCGATGGCCACCCGACTCCGGAGCTGCTGCGCCGTGCCCGGTTGGGCCGCGGCCGCCAGGACGGCGTCGCGGACCGCGGGCAGCTCCTCGGGCGCGACGTGCGCCGCGCGCAGCATCCAGGCGAACCGCTCGAGGGGACCGGCCGTCGCGGCTGCGACGAGCGCGGCCGCCGCCCTGGGCACGACGAACGCCGAGGTCCGCATCGCCCGCATCCGCATCGTCGCCCGCGACGAGTCCAGCGCGAGGATCGACTCGGGCGACGCGGCCGGTGCCCGGACGTGGATCGACAGCGGTCCGGTCGGATTCGCGCTGTAGACGCCGACGACCGCCCCGATCGCCTCCAAGGCCGAGCCCGCCGAACCGTCCAGGCGCTGGCGACGGAACGAGAAGGCGGTCGTGCGCTCGTCAGGGGTCACGAGGTGAGTATCGACGCGGCAGCCGCACGTCAACCGCGCCGAACGGCAACCCCCCGTTCGTGCAGTCCGGCTGCACGCTGGTACGACCGTCCTATCGTGCGCAGCCGCCACGCTCGCGTACGTTGCGTTCCGACACAGCCCGAATCACCCCCTGTGCCACGGGGAGGGCGCAGGGCCGCAGGGGGTAACCACGACCCGTCGCATGGCACTGGCCCTCGACGACAGCACACCGCTCCGGCGACGCCGCGCCACGCGCCGGCAACAGGCCGCCCCCGACGTCGGCACGCACGAGGCGCGAGCCGTCGCCCTGCGCCGCATCGTGGCCGAGGTCAACGGCACGCTCGAGCTCGACGCCGTGCTCGAGGACGTCCTCGACTCCTCGCAGGAGCTGTTCGGCGCGGACGCCGCGGGGCTGTGGCAGCTGCAACCGCGGCGCCAGCCGTTCGAGCTGGTCGCGAGCCGCGACCTGGGCCAGGAGCTGATCGACGAGGTCGCCGCCGTCCACGAGGACGACGACGTGATGGGCCTGCGCGCGATGCGCGAGCGACGCCCGATCGTCATCGCGGACCCGGCCGCAGCGCCGCGATTCGGCCCCGTCTACGAGCGGCTCGGCTTCCGCACCGTCAACTTCGTCCCGCTCCTGTTCCGCGACGAGCACGTCGGCTTGCTGGTCCTGTACCACCGGACACCTTACGACTGGTCGCCCGACGAGCTCGAGCTGTGCGCCTCGTTCGCGCACCAGATGGCCACCGCATTCGCGAACGCCCGCCTGTTCGCGAGGGTCCGCGCCGGCAACGCCCGGCTGCGCGCGATCCAGGAGCTGTCGTCGCGCCTCAACCGGATCCAGCAGGTCGAGAAGATCGGCGACGCGATCGTCGCGGAGGCGGACCGCCTGATCAACCACGACACGATCCGCGTGTACACCGTCGAC
>DATDJA010000446.1:0-2836 GCA_036520795.1 Candidatus Limnocylindrales bacterium | reverse complement strand
TCGACGCTGTCGATCGCGTAGTCGCGGACGGTGCCGGGCGCCTCGGCCATGAGGCCCGACAGGGCGAAGGTGAGCGGGTCGCCGCTCGTATCGACGGGGTGCGGCCCGCGGGATCCGGACGAGGTCATCGCCGCCCGGCGGCCGAGGCCTCCTCCTCGTCTTCGACCATCGCCGGCATGGCCAGCGGGACGTCCTCGTAGCCGTCGTCGACCTCGACCGGCGGCGTGTGGGCGGCACGGCGGTCGTCGAGCATCGAGATCCCCCGCTCGATGCTGCGCAGCGTGCGCGTCACGTCGGCCTCGAGCCCGGCGAGCACCCCGGCGGCGTAGTCGTCGGCTCCACGCCGGACGCCCAGGGCGTCCTCGTCGGCGAGGGCGATGATCCGCCGGCTCTCCTCGTCGGCGGCCTCGGTCAGGCCACGCTCGTTGATGAGGAACGCGGCCTGCTCCTGCGCACGGGCCACGATCCGCTCGGCCTCCTCCTGGGCCTTCTCGATGATCCGCTCCCCCTCCTGGTTGATCCGCTTGGCGGCACGCACCTCTTCGGGCACGGCCACGCGGAGCTCGTCGATGAGGTTGAGGGCGGCGTCCCGGTCGATGATCACGTTGCGGGTCATCGGCAGTGACTTGCCGTTCGCGATCAGCGATTCGAGCCGCTCGACGAGGAAGATGATGTCCAGCGGTCGGCCTCCGGTGCACGCGCGGTCCCGGCGGGACGTTGCCCCGGATTATGGCACGCGCGACCCCATTAACCCTGGCGTGACGGCAGCGCGCGCCGCAGCCCCGCCGCCGCCTGGGCCGGGACCATCGCGGAGACGTCGCCCCCGAACAGGGCGATCTCCTTGACCAGGCTCGAGCTGATGTAGCTGTGCTGGAGCGAGGTCATGAAGAACACCGTGTCGACGTCGGGCGCGAGCTGGTGGTTGTTGTGGGCGAGCTGGAGCTCGGTCTCGAAGTCCGCGATGGCCCGCAGGCCCCGGACGAGGAACCCGGCCCCGACCTCGTGGCAGAACTCGACCGTCAGGCCGTCGAAGGTCCGGACCTCGACCCGGCCGGCCAGCCGCGGGTCCGCGGCGACGGCCTCGCCGATGATCGCGACGCGCTCGTCGGCCGCCAGCAGCGGCGACTTGCGGGGGTTGCCCAGGACGGCGACCACGACGCGGTCGAACACGCGCGCGGCGCGCGCGATGACGTCGAGATGCCCGTTGGTGATCGGGTCGAACGAGCCCGGATAGACCGCGACGTTCACGCCTCGCCTGCCTCCTGCGCTCGCCGGTAGAAGGTGAGCGCCGTCTCCCCGAAGCGGCGCTCCCGCCCGGATGCTAGCAGCCCGATCGCGGCCGGCGGGGCGTCCCGCCAGAAGTGCTTGGCGACGACCTGGCCGCCGGGCGCGAGGTGCGTGCCCACGAGCTCGAGCGAGCGGCGCAGGGCGGCCGTGTCCTCGTACGGCGGGTCGATGAGTACGATGTCGAACGGGCCGTCGACGGCGGCGCCCGCGGGATCCGTGAGCCAGGCGAGCGCGTCGCGGGTGACGACGCGGGCGTTCGCCTCGAGGCCGGCTCGCCGCAGGTTGGCGGTGATCACGCGGGACGTCGCCGCGTGGCGCTCGACGAAGACGGCGCGCGACGCGCCGCGCGACAGGGCCTCGATCCCGCCCGCGCCGCTGCCCGCGAACAGGTCGGCGACCGCGGCGCCCTCGAGGTCTGGCTCGAGAATCGCGAACAGGGTCTGCTTGACCCGGTCGGCGAGCGGCCGCGTGCCGGGGCCCGGCGCATCCAGGCGCACGCCCTTGGCGGTGCCGGCGATCACCCGCCCGGCGTCGGCCATCAGGCCGCGCTCGCCGGGTCGCCCGCGAACACGTTGCGCAGCCAGCCATCGGTGAGCTCGCGATCGAGCGCCGGCTCGCTCGGGGGCAGCTCGCCGTCCTCGCCCAGCAAGGCTTCGGCGTGCCCGCGGGCCTTCGCCGCGAGGTCGCGATGGTCGGGGTTGGCGAGGGTCGCGACCCGGAGCCGTGGCAACCCACTCTGCGCCAGGCCCAGGACGTCGCCCTCGCGCCGGAGCTCGAAGTCGCGCTCCGCGAGCGCGAAGCCGTCCGTGGTCGAGGCCACCGCCTTGAGCCGCTCGTGCTCGGTCGTGCCCTCGGCGGCCGTGCTGACCAGGACGCAGAACGAGGCGACGGTCCCCCGCCCCACCCGGCCGCGCAGCTGGTGCAGCTGCGCGAGACCGAACCGCTCCGCGCCCTCCACGACCATCATCGTGGCCTCCGGGACGTCGACGCCCACCTCGACCACCGTCGTCCCCACGAGCACGTCCAGGCCGCCGTCGCGGAAGCGGGCCATCTCGGCGTCGCGGTCGATGGGCTTGAGGCGCCCGTGCACGAGCCCGACCCGCAACGGGGCGAGCAGTGCCGTGAGGCGCTCGTACTCCACCTCGGCGGCCGCGGCCCACGCGGTCTCGACATCCTCGTCGGGCAGGTCGTCGTCGCCCGCGAACCCGTCGCCGTCGTCGCCTTCGCCGTCGGTCGTCGTCGTCGCGGCCCCGATCCGCGGCACGACCACGAACGTCCGGCGGCCCTCGGCCGCCTCGGCACGGACGCGGTCCCAGGTCCCGTCGAGGTCCTCCGGCCGGCGGATCCCGGTCCGGATCGGCAGGCGGCCGGCGGGCGGGGTCCGGAGCGTGGACACGTCGAGGTCCGCGTACAGGACCTGCCCGAGGGTGCGCGGGATCGGCGTCGCGGTCATCAGCAGCACGTGCGGGGCGCCGCGGGTCGCCTTCGCCTCGAGCGCCCCGCGCTGCTCGACGCCGAACCGGTGCTGCTCGTCGACCACCGCCAGCGC
>DATDJA010000445.1:0-2413 GCA_036520795.1 Candidatus Limnocylindrales bacterium | reverse complement strand
TCACCGTGCCGTTCACGGTGTAGGCCGGGATGCCCAGCTCCTCGGGGACCAGCGTCCCGTCGTCTTCCAGCCAGACCAGGGCCTCGTCGAAGTGCCCGTGGTACTTGCCGTCGAACATCACGACCCTGTCGCGGCCGGTCGCGACGCGGGCCACCCGGATCGCCTCGGTGTTCGCGTGCGTCGCCGAGCTCGTGTACTGCCACATCGGCAGCCCGTAGCGGCGTCCGAGCTCCTCGGACACGACGATGGAGTCCTCGACCGGGAGCAGGAACTGGTTCCCGCGCGCGATCCGGTCAGAGACCGCGCGGACCAGCGGCTCGGGCGCGTAGCCGCAGAACATCGACAGGTCCGCGATGTTGAAGTCGCGGTAGGTATGCCCGTCGACGTCGGTGAAGTGCGCGCCCTTGCCCTCCGCGACCCACAGCGGCTGATGGTGGTAGCTGCCGACCATCCAGGGCATCGGGACGCCATTGGGCATGACGCGTCGGCCGCGCTCGAGCAGGGCGGCGGAGCGCGGGCGTTCGTCGCGGAACCGCTCGTCCTCGGCGTTCTTGAGCGCGCGGACGCGCACCCGGTCCACGCCCGACTCGACTTGTGACGCCTTCACCTCGGGAGTCTACGGGCGCCGACGACCCCTAGGGCAACGAGACCCGGATGATGGGCTCGTTCCCGACGACCGCGAGGATGACCCAGCCTCCGGTCGCCGGGTTTCCGCGGACGAGGAAGCGACTCCCGGCGGCCGTCCGAAGGATCAGCGGGTCCGCCACCTCAACCGGCACCGTCGCCGGGTTGCCCGTCCCGATCGGATCGGACAGCCAGCTCGCTGGCCCGGGACCCGTGGCGGACATCGGACACCCGCCGAGGCACAGCGGAATCCCGAGGGCGCCCGAGACGAGCCGGACTTCGGTCGCGCTCGACGTCCCGTCAGCGGCCGCCAGCTCGCCGACGGTGCTCGGCGGTACGAAGGGAGGCCCCGCGGTCCCGACGTACGTCAGGCCCGCGCCGTCCGCCACGAAGACCAGCGGGCCGTCCGGTGGCTCCGCCGCAAGCGCCTCCTTCAGCGGAGGGTCGATCGCGATCGGCATGCCGCTGAGCCCGGGAAGCGTCGGCACCGTGCAGGCCAGGGGCTCGCGGCACGGCACCTGCGTGCCCTCGAGATCGCCTTCGACCACGATCAGCCGCCCGGTCAACGTGCCGTCCGACAGACCGGCGCGCAGCTGGTCGACCGTCATCGACGCCTCGGCCGCTCCTGCTGGCGGCGGCTCGACGCTCGGCACCTCCGCGACATACCGGCCCTCGACACGCCAGCCGTCGAACACTCGCCGGACGAGGAAAGCGGCACTGCCGCCCGAGGGCGTGAACAGCCCGGGCCGTGTCTCCGGGGCGACGTCCACTTGGACCGAGTGGTCCGGATCGACGGTCGCGTCGGGGCCCGGCTGGACGCCCGACAACGCGTACGTCCGGGCAGCGCTGCACTCGGGCGGCGTGAGCTTGGGCTGGGCGCACGGCTCAGCACTGGAGTCGGCACCCTGGCTCACCAGCCAGCCGAGGACCATGAGGAGGCGACCCGGCGGAGCGTTCGTCGGCAGCTGGTCGACGGCGAGCGACAGCGGACGGTCACTCCCCAGGACCCCGAGCAGCGTCAGGCCGCCATCGTCGCGCACGCGGAAGACGTACGGCAGGACCGACGCCTCGTCGAAGGCGGGAGCGGCCGGCGCCAGCGTCACGAGGACGCCGCCCAGGGCCACCCGCACCCCCGGCAGGCCGACGATGCTGTAGTCGCACCCGAGCGCAGGCTCGCAATCCGTGCTCGCGATGCGCCCGTTGATGACGACGATCTGCCGGGCGAGATCGCCGGCGGCGATCGCGTGCTCGAGCTCACCCGCAGCGAGCACGTCCGGGGGATGGTCGATGGCGCCGGCAGCCGGCGATGGGCTCGTGGCCGGGGCGGCGGACGCGGCGGCGAGGGTCGGGCTCGCGGCGACGTCCCCGCCGCCGAGCCGGCCGCCCACGATCGCGACCACGACGACGGCGACCATCCCCAATGCGGCGACGCCCCACGGCAATCGCGCCCCTCTGCTGCTCAGCGCCTGGGGCAGCACGGCGAACCCGCCCTTGCCGTCCGACGCACCCCGGACCGTCGCCCGAAACGTGGCCATGGCGCTTCGCTCGGCGTCCGGCGAGACCCGCGACGCACGCTCCTGCAGCATCGCCCGCAGCTCGTCGTCGAAGACCGGCCCGGTCATCGTTCCGCCTCCCGCTCCAGCGCCCGCTCGAGAGAGCGCCGTGCCTTGAACAGCCGGGACTTCGCCGTCCCCTCGGGGATGCGCAGGACCGCCGCGATCGAGGCAAGCGACCGGCCGTCGAGGTGGTGGAGGACGAGAATCGAGCGATCGTCGACGGACAGCCGGTC
>DATDJA010000444.1:0-5949 GCA_036520795.1 Candidatus Limnocylindrales bacterium | reverse complement strand
CCCGGGTGGAAGTACGGCGCGTCCTTCATCTGGTCGTCGGGAATCGGCAGCTCCAGGCGGTCGCGGAAGATCTTGAGCTCGGCCTCGCTCAGCTTCTTCGCCTGGTGGGTGATGTTGCGCGCCTCGACGCCCGGCCCGAGGGTCCAGCCCTTGACGGTCTTGGCGAGGACGACCGTGGGTGCGCCGCGGTACTCGGTCGCCGCCTTGTACGCCGCGTAGACCTTGCGGTAGTCGTGGCCGCCGCGCCGGAGATTGAGGATGTCGTCGTCGGACAGGTGCTCGACGATCCTCTGGAGACGAGGATCCGGGCCGAAGAAGTGGTGCCGGACGTAGTCGCCGCGCGAAACCGAATACTTCTGGAATTCGCCGTCGAGGGTCTCGTTCATCTTCTCGACCAGCACGCCGTCGACGTCGCGCGCCAGGAGCTCGTCCCACTCCCGGCCCCACACGACCTTGATGACGTTCCACCCGGCGCCGCGGAACAGGCCCTCCAGCTCCTGGATCACCTTGCCGTTGCCCCGCACCGGCCCGTCGAGGCGCTGGAGGTTGCAGTTGATGACGAAGGTCAGGTTGTCGAGGCCGTCACGGGCGGCCAGGGAGATCCCGGCGATCGACTCGGGCTCGTCCATCTCGCCGTCGCCCAGGAACGCCCACACGCGCTGCCCGCTCGTGTCCTTGATCCCGCGGTTCTGCAGGTAGCGGTTGAAGCGCGCCTGGTAGACCGCGGCGAGGGGGCCGAGGCCCATCGAGACCGTGGGGAACTCCCAGAAATCGGGCATGAGCCGCGGATGCGGATACGAGCTGAGGCCCTTGCCCTCGACCTCGCGCCGGAAGTGGTCGAGCTGATCCTCGGAGAGCCGCCCCTCGAGGAAGGCGCGGGCGTAGATCCCGGGCGCCGCATGGCCCTGGAAGAACACCTGATCGCCGCCGCCGGCATCGTCCTTGCCCTTGAAGAAGTGGTTGAAGCCGACCTCGTACAGGCTTGCCGCCGAGGCGTACGTGGCGAGGTGGCCGCCCAGGCCGGGGAACCGGTTGTTCGCCCGCAGCACCATCGCGACGGCATTCCAGCGGACCAGCCGGCGGATCCGCCGCTCCATCGCCTCGTCACCGGGGAAGGACGGCTCCTGCTCGGGGCTGATCGTGTTGATGTACCGGGTACTGGTGAGGCTGGGCAGCCCGACGTGCCGCTGCCGCGCGCGCTTGAGCAGCTTGAACATGAGGAAGCGCGCGCGGTTCTCGCCCTCGAGGTCGACCACCTGATCGAGCGAGTCGAGCCAGTCCTGGGTCTCGGCCTCGTCGATGTCGGGCAGCTGGTGCTTGAACTCGTCGGAATACATCTGGGCTCCGTGGGCGGTGGGCGACGCTCACCCGGAAACGGCGTACAGGGTAGCCCCGTTGCGGCCCGAATGCGGCGAATCCGTGAGTTGCGATTCGGTGGCGGTGCTCGTTTGGAGCCGTCGATTTGCGTCGGGGGCGCACACTGGGGATGCCGAAGGGGATTGCCATGAGCACGCCACCGCTCGTCCTTGTCGCCGACGAGCCGCGGGTGACTCGTCACGTCGCGGAGTCCTTGTCGCCAGAGGGCTTCCGGGTGGTCGAGGCACACAGCGGCGAGGTCGCGCTGGCCGTCGACGACGAGCTCCGACCCGACATCGTCCTGCTCTCCAGCGGGCTGCCCGACCTCGACGGGTTCGAGGTCATGCGCCAGCTCCAGGAGCGACGCCAGGTCCCCATCGTGTTGCTCAGCCCGAAGGGGTCGACGGCCGACAAGGCGCGCGGCCTGGACCTCGGTGCGGACGACTACCTCGCGAAGCCGTTCCAGGCGGAGGAGCTCGCGGCACGCGTGCGGGCGATCCTCCGCCGGACGCTCGATCCGACCCTTGACCAGGGCGTGGTCGAGTTCGACGACGTGGCGATCGATCTCGCCCGCCGCCTGGTGACGCGCGGCGGCAAGCTCGTCCACCTCTCGCGCACCGAGTGGCTGCTGCTGAGCCACCTCGCGGCCAACGCCGGCAGGGTCGTCCTCCACGGCGAGCTGCTGACCAAGGTCTGGGGCCCCGAGTATCGCGAGGACCTGGGCTACCTCCGCGTCTGGGTCTCGCGGGTCCGGCGCAAGCTCGGGACGCCGCCCGGCCAGTCCGGCCGGATCCGCACGTTCCAGGGCATCGGCTACCTGCTCGACGTCCGCGACGCCGTTCGGGCGTAACGTCCCTCGGGCGCCACCCGGGTCTCTCGCCTGAGCGCGTCGGCACCCACGCTGCACGCCCCGCGTGCACTGCAGCGGTTGGCCCCCCAATTGGCACGGCGGCCGTGCAGCCCGGCGGATTCGGATCCCGATTCGCGCATTCCTGCACGCCGGGCGTGCAACTCGATCACGCGATCCGCTTGAGTGCACGCCCGGCGTGCAGTGGGCCGGGTTGAGCCGGCGCAAAGTCTGCTCTGCGATCCTCACTCCCGATGACAACCCGGATCAATCCCGCTGCCGAAGGCCACCGGCTTGCGACTCGGCTGGCTCGCCAGCTAGGCGATGACATCAGGAATGCCCGCGTCGCGAACGGCCTGAGCCAGAGCGCGGTGGGCGCGGCCGCTGGGATGTCCCACACGCAGATCAGCCGCATCGAGCGCGCGGAGGTCGCGAGCCTCACCATCGACCACGTCTGCTCCGCTGGGTTGGCCGTCGGTCTCAAGCTCGCTGCGCGCCTGTATCCAGACGGCGACGCGGTGCGCGACGCGGGCCAGCTCCGACTGCTCGAGCGCTTCCGGGCAACACTCCCGCCGGGGACGGGCTGGGGCACGGAAGTCCCACTCCCGATTCCAGGCGATCGGCGCGCCTGGGATGCTGTGATCCGCCTCGACGGCCGGCGCGCGGGATGCGAGGCGGAGACGCGGCTCGCGGACGTCCAGGCGCTCGAGAGACGATTGGCCCTCAAGGCTCGCGACGGCGACGTCGACGTGCTGATCCTGATCGTCGCCGACACGACGCACAATCGGGTGGTCCTCGAACAGCAACGCGAGGCGCTGCGCGGCCTGCTGCCGCTTGACGGCCGCGACGTGCGGCGGGCACTTCGGGAGGGACGGTTGCCGCACGCCGGCGGGCTGATCGTCGTCTAGGCGCCCCACGCTACCCTCTGGGCATGCTTCGCTATCGCGCCGGCGTCGCGCTCATCGTGGTCGACGTCCAGAACGACTTCGCCGATCCGGGCGGCAGCCTGAGCGTCCGCGGCGGCGCGGACGTCGTGTCCGTGATCAACCGCGAGGCGACCCTGGCCGCGAACAACGGCGGAGTCGTCGTCTACACGCGGGACTGGCATCCCGAGCGCACCCCCCACTTCGCCAAGGACGGCGGCATCTGGCCCGACCACTGCATCGCGGACAGCTGGGGCGCCGCGTTCCACCCGTCGCTCGACGTCCCGGCCGACCCGGCGATCGTCCACAAGGGAGCGAACGGCGAGGACGGCTATTCGGGCTTCACCATGCGCGATCCGGCGTCGGGCGAGACGATCCCCACCGAGCTCGAGGCGAACCTGCGCGCGGCGGGCGTCGACAGCGTCGTCGTGACCGGGCTCGCCACTGACTACTGCGTCAAGGCGACGGCCCTCGACGCCGTCCGACTGGGTTTCGTGACCACCGTCCTGACCGATGCCATCGCCGCCGTGGATCTGAACCCCGGCGACGGCGATCGGGCGCTCGACGAGATGCGCGCCGCCGGCGTGCTGCTCCACTCCACACGGATGCGCTGACCGGCGTGCTTCGCCGGGTGGGGCTCCTGGCCGTCCTCGCCGTCGCGGGCGCGTGGCTCGCAGACCGGCTGCTCGCGGGACGTCGCGGCGGCACGCCCATCCCGCCGCTGGAGATGCTCGCAGTGGTCGACGCGCCGATCGAGGCCGTGTGGACGGTCATCGCCGACGTCCCCCGCCAGCTCGAGTGGATGCACGACATGAAGTCGGTCCGGATCGAAACGCGGGGCCCGATCGGGATCGGGACGCGTGCGGAAGCGACCGTGCGGATCCTCGGCATCCCGGTCACGGACCCGGTGGAGATCGTCGAGTTCGACCCGCCCAGCCGCTACGCGATCCGGCACCTGGGCCTGTTCGCGGGCGACGGGTTGTTCACCCTCGAGCCCGGGGCGGACGGGACGACGACGGTCGTGCGCTGGACCGAACGGCTCGAGCCGCCGGTGCTCCCCAACCTCGGGGCCGTCGTGCAGGCGCCGATCCTGCGGGCGATCTTCCAGGCCGACCTCGGGCGCATGAAGCGGCTGGTCGAGACCGGCGCGGCGGCCGGCTGAATGCAGGTCCACCTCGTCGACGCGACCTACGAGCTGTTCCGCGCGCACTTCGCGCCGCGGCCGCCGGTCCTGGGCAAGGACGGAATCCCGCTGTCGGGCGTGAGCGGGCTTGTCGAGCAGCTGCTGTTCCTGCTGCGCGAGCAAGGAGCGACCCACGTCGGCTGCGCCACGGACCGCGTGATCCGCTCGTTCCGCAACGACCTCTACGCGGGCTACAAGACCGATGCCGGGATGCCCCCCGAGCTCCTTGCCCAGTTCCCCATCGCCGAGCAGGCCATCGAGGCCCTGGGAATCGTCCTGTGGCCGATGGTCGAGTTCGAGGCCGACGACGCGATCGGCGCCGCGGCCGAGCTGTTCGGGGCGGACCCGCGGGTGGAGCGGGTCGTGATCTGCACGCCCGACAAGGACATGGCCCAATGCGTCCGTGACGAGCGGATCGTGCTCTGGGACCGGCGGCGCGACATCGTCTACGACGACGCCGGGGTGCGCGCGAAGTGGGGCGTGCCGCCCGAGAGCGTGCCCGACCGGCTGGCCCTCGTCGGCGACGCGGCGGACGGCTACCCGGGCTGCCGGGCTGGGGCGACAAGTCGGCGTCGGCCGTGCTCGCCCGGTACGGCCACTTCGAGACGATCCCTGCCAGCGGCAGCACCTGGGAGGTGCCGGGGCTGCGCAACCCGGTCGGTCTCGCGACGACGCTCCGCGAGCACCTCGCAGACGCGGTCCTCTATCGCGACCTCGCGCGGCTGAGGACGATCGCGGACGGGGTGCAGATCCCGCAGGCGACCGCGGATGAGCTCGAGTGGCGCGGCACCGACAAGCGCACCTGGCAGGCGTTCTGCGACGAGTGGGGTCTGGCCCGCCTGCGGGGCCGGCCCCACCGCTGGTCCTAGTCGGTCAGCCGCCGAGGACCCTACTGCCGCGAGGTGCCCGGCTCGGACGCCAACCGCAACAGCTCCGCGTGGTGCTGGGCCGGAGCCGCGACCATGCCGAAGGACCGCGTCGCCCGATCGACGTCGAACCAGGTCCCGCCGGCCATGTCGGTCACCGTTGCCCCGGCCCGCTCGGCGATCAGCCCGGCCGCGGCGACGTCCCACGCCGACATCCCGGCGGACTGCAGGAACGCGTCGAACCGACCGTTCGCGACATAGGCGAGGGCCAGGGCCGCCGAGCCCATGTTGCGCGACACGCGGATCGCCTTGCGGATCGCGCGTGCTCGCGTCGCCACCGACCGCCCACCGAGCGCCAGCGAGACCACGCAGTCCTCGAGCCGCGCCTTGTCCGACGCGTCGATCCGCGCGTCGCCCAGGACCGCGGGCCCGTCGGCGTCTGCCGCGAACGTCTCGCCGCGCATCGGGTCGTGGATCACGCCGACGGCCGGCCGCCCGTCGACGACCAGCGCCACCGAGACGCAGAAGAACGGGATCCCGTTCGCGTAGTTGATGGTGCCGTCGAGCGGGTCGATGACCCAGGTTCGCCCGACGGCGAGCCCGCGCGTCGCGTCGGCCGTCGTGGTCCGGTGCGCCCCGGACTCCTCGGCCAGGATCCCGTCACCCGGAAAGCGCGAGCGGATCGCGTCGAGGACGAGCGCCTCGGACAGGTGGTCGACCTCGGTCACCACGTCCCGCGCCGACTTGTGGTCGATCCGGCCGACCCGCTCGTAG
>DATDJA010000443.1:0-8368 GCA_036520795.1 Candidatus Limnocylindrales bacterium | reverse complement strand
AGAACCCGAACGAGCGCAGCACCGGCGCCATCCTTCGCGCCGCGCGCGAGCGGTGGGAGATCTCGTTCTTCGCCTCGGCCGACCATTCGCCGAGCGTCCGCCCGCCGGCCGGCTCCCGGAACGGCTCGAAGATCGGGTCGTAGCCGAACCCGCCGTCGCCCTTCGGGCCCGTGGCGATGCGTCCGCGACAGGTGCCGCGCCTGACGATCGTCTCGAGGCCACCGCGCGGGCCGACGCCTTCGGCCGGCAGTGCCAGCGCGAGCACGCACACGTAGCGGGCCCCGCGGCGGTCGGGCGGCAGGGACCCGAGCTCGCCAAGGAGCTTGGCGTTGTTGGCCGGGTCGGTCGCGTCCGGGCCCGCGTAGCGCCGGGTTCGCACCCCGGGGCCGCCGTTGAGCGCGTCGACCTCGATGCCGGAGTCGTCCGCAAGGGTGGGGAGGCCGGAGCGGCGGGCGTAGAAGCGCGCCTTCAGGCGGGCGTTGGTCTCGAAGGTCTCCCCGGTCTCTTCGGGCTCGTCCGGGATGCCAAGGTCGTCCGGCGACACGAGCTCCACGTCGTCCGAGACATCGAGCAGCTCGCGGAGCTCGCGCAGCTTGTGCCGTGATCGCGTCGCGACGAGCAGGCGCTGCGGGACGTGCGGCACGTCAGGCGCCCCCGGCTCTCGTCGAAACGACGGCGTGCGGCCAGGGGTTCATCCGCGATGGCGGCGTGCGTGGGACGCACATTCCTGACGTCGGCCCGACTGATCCGGTCGGATCCGTGTGCCTGACGCACATCTTCTCGGCGGTCGGCCCGCCGCGCCGATGAATCGGTCGCGTCCGTGCTCCTGCAACACCGTTTCGACCAGTCAGTCGATGTTCAGGCTCCCTTGGCGGCAGGAATGTGCGTGAGCCGCACGTCCGTCCGGGCAGACCATGCCGGCGGCGGACGCGACCGGACGGGGATCCCACGGCCTAGCGGCGAACGGTCGCCAGCGCCGCGGTCTGCGCCTCGAACAGGCGGCCGAGGCCGGCGCTCGCGAGGTCAAGGAGCTCGTCGAGGGCCGCGCGGTCGAACGGCTTGCCCTCGGCGGTGCCCTGCAGCTCGACGTACGCCCCGGCGTCGGTGCCGACGACGTTGAAGTCCACCTCGGCCCGGGAGTCCTCCGAGTAGTCGAGGTCGAGCATCCGGACGCCGTCGATGATCCCCACCGACACCGCCGCGACGTGGCCCACCAGGTGGCGGTCCATCCCGTACGTGATCAGCGCGGCCGCGAGGGCGACGTAGCCGCCGGTGATCGAGGCCGTGCGCGTGCCGCCATCGGCCACGATCACGTCGCAGTCGACGGTCACGGTCCGCTCGCCGAGGCGCGACAGGTCGACCACGCCGCGCAGCGACCGCCCAACGAGCCGCTGGATCTCGTGCGTCCGGCCGCCGATCTTGCCCTTGGCGGCCTCGCGCTCGGAGCGCTCGGCGGTGGCCCGCGGCAGCATCTCGTAGGTGCCCGTGACCCAGCCCGTTCCCTTGCCGCGGAGGTGCGGCGGCACGCGGTCCTCGATGGTCGCCGCGCACAGCACCTGGGTGTCGCCGAACCGGATCATGCACGAGCCCTCGGCCCACTTCTGGACGCCCAGCGTGATCTCGATCGGACGCAGGTCCGTGGGCGCGCGACCGTCCGCGCGAACGTGGCCGCCGGGCGGCCGATTGCCGATGCTCATGATGTCCTCGCCTCCCCGCGCTCCGCCGCCTTGGCGGCATCCCAGAGCGCATCCAACTCCTCGAACGACATGTCCCGCAGCGCGACGTTGCGCGCGGCGGCGGCCAGCTCCACGTGCCGGAACCGGCCGCGAAACTTCTCGTTGGCCCCGCGCAGCGCGCCCTCGACCTCGATCCCGGTCTTGCGCCCGACGTTGACCAGGACGAACAGCAGGTCACCCAGCTCCTCGGTCCGGTGGGCGGCGTCCTCGGCCTCGACCAGCTCCCCGACCTCCTCGCGCACCTTGTCCAGGACCCCGTCGATCGACGGCCAGTCGTAGCCCAGGTTGGCGGCGCGTTCCTGCATCTCCTGGCTCGCGGCCAGCGCCGGCAGGGTGCGGCTGATGCCGTCGAGGGCGCTCGTCGGCGCCACCTCGGCTCCGTCGCCGGACCCCGAGGCGGCCTCCGCGCGCTCACCCGCCTTGATCCGCTCCCACTGGCGGTTGACGTCGGAGGCCGTGCGCGCCTCGGCATCACCGAACACGTGCGGGTGACGGTGGACGATCTTGGACGCGATGGCCGACCAGACGTCGGTCATGTCGAACACGCCCTGCTCGGCGGCCAGCTGGGCGTGGAGCACGACCTGGAGGAGCAGGTCGCCGAGCTCGCCCGCCAGCTCGGGGGTCGCGCCGTCGTCGAGCGCGTCGTAGACCTCGTACGCCTCCTCGAGGAGGTGGTTGCGGAGCGAGGCGTGGGTCTGCTCGCGGTCCCACGGGCAGCCGTCCGGCTCGCGCAGCCGAGCGGAGATCCAGGGCATGCCCCACGGCGAGGCGAGGTCGGCGACGGGGGCGACGGGGGCGAGGTAGACCGGGGAGCCGAGGTCGCCCTCGGTGAGATCGGCGAGCGTTGTCCCGTCGGGCTGTCCGAACCGGCCGACCGGATGGCCGGCCGGGTAGAGGCGCCGCAAGGTCTCGATGGGCTCGCCACCATGGCCGTGGCGACCGGGAAGGGGTGCGGGGTTTGCGCCCGGGATCCCGGCGCGCAGGCGGGCCGCGGGGACGATCAGCTGCGCGATCGAGGGCTCGATGGGCGTGGCGACCAGCTGCTCCGTAACGACGACGCACAGGCCCGCGGCCGGATCGAGGCCCCATCGGAGCCTGGCCTCGGCGAGGAGTGCGTCCAGCATCGTCCGGCCGCCAGCGGCGCCGTCAGCCCGACGCGCCGGAGGCGGTGATTTCGGGGTCGCGCTCGATCGCGTAGGCGCCCTTCTGGGTCGAGTACCAGGTCGGGAACGCCGAGCTCTCGAGGCTCGCCTTCTGTTCGGCGTCGGGGGCGCGGTTCTGTTCCTGCGACACGAGGAACAGGTACACGCCATCGCCTTCGACGGCCAGCGGACTGCTCAGCTTGCCGATCGGCGCGGCGAACAGCGCCGCCTCGACCTCCGGGGAGAGCTGGCCCTTGAGGATCCACTGCTCGTCGCCGGCCGTCGATGCGTCCCAGGTATCGGAGTTGTCGCGAGCGGCGTCGGCGAAGGTGAGCGTGCCGGCGTCGATCTGCTGCTTGAGCGTGTTCGCCCACTCCAGGTCGGTCGGGAAGTGCTGGATCTGGATCACGTGCCAGCCGGCGTCCGTCTTGACCGGCTCAAGCAGCTGGCCCGGCGTCAGGCCGGGCTTGAAGATCGCCTCCTGGAACTCGGGCAGCAGGGGATCGTCGGGCGTGAACCAGTAGCTGCCGCCGCGGCTCGACGACCCGCCGTCGTCGCTGTCGGAGGCGACGAGCGATGCGAACAGGGACGGGTCGGCCTTGAGCTTCTGGTAGGCCGCGTTGGCCTTCTCCTCGGCCGCCTTCCAGGCCGCGTCGTCGGGGGCAAGCGACGCCGCCGCCTGCGCGTCGCCGGCGGGCGAGTACAGGATGTGGCGGATCTTGACGGCGGTCGGGTCCGACTCCTTGCCCGTCGGGCTGCCGGTGCTCGGATCGACGTCGACCCCGAGGTGGATCTCCGAGACCTCGCGCTGCGGCCCGGGTGCCAGGTACTGCGCGACCACCGCGTCGCTCAGCTTTGTCCGCAGCACGTCGCGCCGGAGCGCCTCGCGGTAGTCGCTGAGGTCGATGCCCGCGTCCTTCACCTGGTCAAGGTAGGTGGCGTCGACGACCGGCGCGACGATGTCCGTCACGCGCCCGATCCGGTACGTGCCGTCGGCGCCTTCGATCACGTCGGTCGTCGCGTTCAGCGCGGCGGCCATCACCGCCTCGACGAACGGCGGGTCGAGCGCCGCATTCTCGTCGATATAGCCGATGTCCCCGCCCTGGTTCTTGGTGCCGTCGGTCGACACGGCCTTGGCGACCGTCTCCCAGTCCTTGCCGGCCCGCAGGTCGGCGAGCGCCTGGTCGGCCTTGGCCTTGGCGGCCGCCTTCTCCGCGTCGGTCGCCTTCGTCTCGCCCTCGGCGAGCTCGGGTGCGACGGCGATCATCCACGCGTGACGCAGCTCGGGCGTGGTCGCGTCCTCGGCCAGCCGCGCGTCGACGTCGGCGTCGGCGACCGTGACGTTCTTCGACGTTGCGAGCTGGGCCATGACCGCGCCATCGATCAGTTGCTCGAGCGAGATCGTGGCCTTCTGCTGGTTGCGCTGGTCGAGGACGGCCTGCCGCGCCTGCGCGTCGGCGGTCCGCAGGTGACCCGCGGTCAGCAGCGTGCGGATGCGTCGATTCTGGTAGTCCGCGCGGAAGTCGTTGATCGCAACCTGCTTGCGGAACGCGTCCTTCGAGATCGACTGCCCGTTGACGCTCCCCACCGGCGACAGGTGGTCGTTGTACCAGGAGTACCCGACGGCGACGAGGAGGAGCAGCAGCGCGATGGCGATCGTCAGGCCGAAGCCGACATTGAGCAGCATTGAACGCCGGTCTCGTTCGTCCCACGTGCGTGAGTGCTTGGAGTTCGGCCGTGCGCGGAACGACATCGGGTCGGTGGATCCTCGTGGTGGCGGCCGTCGCGGCGACGGGAGAGTTCGCTGGCGGCGCGGCGCGCAATGGTACCCCAAGTCCCCCTACGGAGCCGGGGGTGACCCGTGCACCCGCGTGCTACCCTCCCGGCCGTGACCGCCACATCTGAGGCGCCTGCCTCGTTTCGGTCGTCGTCGGTTCGTCCCGGAGCCCTCTCCCTGGTACAGGGCGGCATCCGCGAGGTCCTGTCCCGGCGGCGGCTGATCGCCTACCTCGTTCGAGCCGACCTGCGCAAGTCCGGGTCCGACACCCTGCTGGGCAACCTGTGGTGGTTCATGGACCCGCTGCTGCAGATGCTCGTCTACGTGATCTTCGTGGGCATCATCCTGCAGCGTGGGGGGGCGATCGAGGACTACCCGCTGTTCGTGCTGTGCGCGATCCTGCCCTGGAAGTGGTTCCAGTCGGCGGTCGGCGATGGCGTGAGCTCGATCGTGAGCCGCGAGCGGCTGATCAAGCAGATCTTCTTCCCCAAGCTCGTGCTGCCCGTGTCCACCACGATGGCCGGGGTCGTGAGCTTCGCGTTCGGCCTCGTCCCGCTGCTCGCAATCACGCTCATCTTCTACCGCGGGCACCTGAGCGCCTGGTTCCTGCTGATCCCGCTGGTCGCCGTCGTGCAGCTGGTGTTCTCGCTGGGCGTCGTCATCCTCGTCTCCGCGGCCAACGTGTTCTATCGCGATGTCGGCAACCTCACGCGCCACCTGCTGCGGATGTGGTTCTACCTGTCGCCTGCGCTCTACCCGGCCGAGCTGGTCAAGGAGATCGCCAAGGACAACCCGATCATTGCCGACCTGTTCGCCCTGAACCCGTGGACCGTCCTGTTCGGGGCGTACCGCGACCTCATCTTCTACGGGCGGGCTCCGCACTGGACCGGGCTGGCCATCCTGCTCGCCGTGTCGGTCGTGATGGTGCTGATCGCGGTGTACCTGTTCAAGCGGGCGGAACCGTCGTTCGCGAAGGTCCTGTGACGCCGTGGCCGCCGATCGCGTGACCGTCCCCGCCAGCGACCGCGTCGTCATCCGGGCCGAGCGGCTCGGTGTCCGCTACAGCCTGCACCTCACCAGGAAGCAGACCATCCGCGACTCGATCGTCCACCGCGTGCGCCGGGTCGGCGACCCCGACTTCTGGGCGCTGCGCGACGCGTCGTTCACGGTGCTCCAGGGTGAGTCGGTGGGCGTCATCGGACCCAACGGGGCGGGCAAGAGCACGCTGCTCCAGGTGCTGGCGGGGATCCTCGTCCCGTCGGAGGGCGTGGTCGAGGTCGACGGCCACATCTCGAGCCTGCTGACGCTGGGGGTCGGCTTCGACGAGGACCTGAGCGGCGTCGACAACATCCGCCTCGCCGGCGCGTTCATGGGCATCGACCATCGGGTCGTCGAGGAGCGCCTGCCCGGGATCATCGAGTACGCCGAGATCGGCCAGTTCATCGACGCCCCGATCAAGACCTACTCGGCCGGGATGCGCGCGCGCCTCGGGTTCTCGATCGCCACCTCCGTCGAGCCCGACATCCTGCTGCTCGACGAGGTGCTGGCGACGGGCGACGCGGCGTTCCGCGAGAAGTCGAAGGCGCGAGTGCTGGAGCTTGTCCGCGAGGCGAAGGCGATCGTGCTCGTCACCCACGACATGAACTGGGTGACCGAGTACTGCAACCGGGCCATCCTGATCGAGAAGGGGCGCATCGCCCACTTCGGCTCGCCCGACGAGGTCGTCGAGCTCCACAAGGAGCACATGGCCGAGCGGCGCGCCGAGGCGAAGGAGAAGGGCGTGCTGCGCCTGCGGACCCGGACGCCGGGCAGCGGCGGTCGTCGCCGGAAGGGCTGACGGCGCCTCGGTCGCGGCCAATCGGCCGCTCAGCTTCGGTCGCGCGCCTCGCGCAGCCCGCGAATCAGCGCGGTGATGAGCGCGAACGCCGCCCCGGCCGCGAGTGCGCCCCGCCAGTCGAGGACCGGTCGGACGTCACCCGAGACGCGCTGCGCGATCATCACCAGGACGCCGGTCGGGCGATTGATCGTGACCTCCTGCGCGATGAGCGTCCGGACGAGCGCCTGCTCGATCGTCGCCTCGCGCGCGGCAACGGCGCTGGCGAAGCCCTGTGTCAGCCGCATCTCGCCGGCCAGCGCCGCTCCGACGCTCCCGAACTCGACGGCGAGATGGTCGGCTCGTGCTGCACCGACGCCGCCCCACTGGACGAACACGTCCTCCGCGTCGAGCGCACCGATCCCACCGACGTGGACCTCCACGCTGCCAGCCGTTGCCTCGCCGATCCCCCCGCGCTCGATCCGGAGCACCGTGTCGGGGAGCCCGGGGCTCGCCGCGGGCGCGCCGCCGCCCGTGGGCTCCTCCGGCGCCGCGGCGGATCCGGCCGCATCGGCGACCGTTGCTGCTTCGTCCGCCGCGGGGGCCGCTGCATCGGCTTCGCCCGCCTCCTCGACGGCGACCAGCCCCGGATCCGGCTCCGGATCGGGCGCCATCACCCCGACCAGCTCGGCCGGGGAGGGCTTCCGGGTCGACCGCTTGCGCGTGCGCTTCGGCGGGGTGGGCGTGTCGTCGGGCATCGGGTCGAACCTCGGGCGTTCGCGGGCTGGCAGACGGACTACGGCGCAGCCTACCCCAACGGTGGTGGACGGCCACGCCGGCAGTGTCGGGCACCCGCGGGGGGCATGTCGCGACAAGTTCGGCTATCCTCCCGCCCGACCGGGTCTGGCCTTGTAGCCGACGCGGGGTCGCGTGACCAAGAACCGCGGCCGGGGATGTACATGCACCGTCCACAGGGTCGTGAGCGAGGGTTCGCCTCGTGAGCCGGAGTGCAACCGGCGCCATCGTCGTGGTGGTCCTCGTCGTCGGCGCGCTCGTCGGCATCGGTGCCGCGAGCATGCTGACCGCCGCGCCCGGCGCGACGTCCACGCCGATCGCCGGCGTGACGGCGCCTCCGCCCGACCCCACAACGCCCTCCTCGCCCGGCGGCTCGCCGGTGCCGACAGAGCCCGGCGGCTCGAGCGCTGAGCCGCCCCCCAGCACGGAGCCGTCGGCATCGCCGTCGCCGACCCCGGTCCCGACGCCCGTCACCGCTCCGGCGCCGCTCACCGGCATGCCCGTCAAGCCCGCGCAGGCTGAGCGCCGCGTGGTGGCGGTCATGATCGACGACCAGTTCGACGCCCGGCCGCAGTCCGGTCTGTCCGACGCCGACGTCGTGTGGCAGGCACCCGCCGAGGGCGGCATCCCGCGCTACATGGCCTTCTTCCAGACAGGCGACCCGCCCGCGGTCGGGCCGGTCCGCAGCTCGCGGCTGTACTTCATCGCCTGGGCGTCCGAGTGGCGGTCGCTGTACGTCCACGCGGGCGGCGCGCCGCAGGCGAAGGCCCTACTCGCCTCGTCCAAGGGACGGGGCTCCTACGTCTACAACGCCGATGAGTTCCGCTGGGGCGGCGGCCGCTACCTGTGGCGGATCAACACCCGCTTCGCCCCGCACAACGTGTACACGGACGGCAAGCACCTCCGTCGGCTCGCCAAGCGGGTCGGGGCTGATCCCGTCCCGGGCCAGAAGCCCGTCTGGAAGTTCGGCGACCCCGTGCCGCTCGAGGAGCGTCCCGAGGGCGGCACCATCTCCGTCCCCTACCTCGCGAACAAGATCACCTACAAGTACAACCGCGCCACGAACCGCTACCAGCGGTCGGTGAGCGGCGAGGGCAAGCAGGTC
>DATDJA010000442.1:0-3028 GCA_036520795.1 Candidatus Limnocylindrales bacterium | reverse complement strand
TGGTCGTCGCAAGCCCCGCCGCGCTGGGCTCGCGACGCAGCCGGGTGACCTCGAGGTTGAACGTCCTGGTGCCGCGGAACGTCACGGTGAAGTCCGGGCCCGGCCGGCGCGTCCCGTACGCCTCGAACGCAAGCTCGACGCGCCGTTCGGCCAGCAGGAGCCGTGCCGCGAACAGCTCGGCTCGCACGTCACGCAGAGCATCCGGGTCACCGGCGGTGCGGAGCTTCTTGCGGATCTTGTCGCGGTTGGCCTCGACGAAGACGCGGAAGCGCGGCGAACCGCCGAGCCACAAGAGGAGCTCGTCTTCGATGGCGTCCCCGCCGGAGTCGCCGGCGATGTCTCGGGCCAATCGCGCCAGTGTCGGGGAAGGATTGGGATCGCGGGTCACCGCCCCATGCTAGGAAGCACAACCCATCGCGTCACACGCGCGCACCCACCAGGGTGATGGCGTTAGTTGAGTCTCGCCGCCGCCTGAGACCATCCCTTGGCCGCGAGCGGCGCCCCATTTGACGGCCGTCCGTTTGTTTGGACCTGGGTTCGTGAGCTCTACCGCCGTGTCAAGCCATGGTCGCGTTTGTCACTGCAGCCGCAGGGATCGTCGGCGGGACCGCGTCGCCTCGCCGATCCAATCGGAACGGGAGCCGCCGCGGCGGTTGCGCCAGTGTCGGGTCTATTCACCCATCGCCGGCTCCCGAGGCCCAATTCGGCCCCCCGGGCTCCCCGAGAGGTCGAGTCGCTGGGAGTCCGGCCGCCAGGCGCTCAGAGGCGGTTTACTGCCCAAGGGCAGCGCAGAGGTCGGTCACACGCCCGCGGAATGAGAACGCGGTGTAGGCATCAGTAGCCAGGTCAGTCGTGAGCTGCACGAAGCCATCGATGCGGAGCAGCGCGCCGGGTTCTCCGATCACCCCATCGGGACCCTGATCGCCTGGGTAGAACTGGTAGATGCGCCGGCCCAAGAACTTCTCGGTGACCGAGTTCGTCGCCGGGCTGGGTGTCGCCGTCGTCAGGTACCTCGACTTGGAGAGGATCGACGCCCCGGTCTCCGCGTTCGTGAGCGTGACGTCCCCGGATCCGAAGGTGGTCACCGGACGCGACGTGATCCTCTTGAATTGAAACGTCGAATGAACAACCGAGCCCGGCAGGGATCACGTCGGGCTCGACGGCGGACGCGGAGGGCGCGATCACGAGCGTGAGCGCTATGACCGAAATCACCGCCAGCTGGATCGATCGGCGCTGGTAGCTGCGGCGTGCAGACATGACCCTTCCTCCTCCGTTCCGTGGGAGACGCCGTGCCCTCGGTTCGACGGCGATCCAAGGTATGGGTCGGTGGATCTGTCCGAATTGTCAATTCGTCGCAGGACGGGAGCGCGGACGTGCTGGTCGGGGTCGGCCGACGGCCGCCGTCAGTTGCACATCCAGGCGTGGACAGGCGCGGCGCGCATCGATGGCGGAATTGGTGGAGATGGGGGAGAGTCGAACTCCCCGTCCAGAACCCTTCGCCTGGGACCAGCTACGAGCGTGTCCGATGATTTTCGTCAGCCGGTCGGGCGCCCATCGGCAGGCTCCCGTTCAGCCCATCTGCGTGTCCCTAGATCGGGCTTCGCTCCGGACTACGTAGCCTTGTCCGGGCTGCACCTCCGCTAAGTGACGCTTCCACGGCCCGCGGAGGGGAGGCCGCTTCCACGCTCACCTTACGGCCTAGGCCGCGAGGGCGAGAGCAGGCTGCTTGTTGGCAGTTACTTCGTTTTGCCGCCGGTTTAACGAGGCCTGACGGCACCTCGGCTCGCGTTCCCAGACAGCCAAGCCCTGTCGAAACCACGCATCCCCACAGGACCGAACCGCTGTTCGGAGGCGGAATCCTAGCACTTGCGTCGAGGCCACCTGCGTCGTCGACGCCGACCAGTATCCCGGAACCGATCAAGTACGCCTGGGTGGAGTGCTGTCCGCGATCGATCGCCCGATTCCGGTCAGCCACTCCCCGGGGTGGTGCGTGCGGCGGAATGAGGTCCGAATCGGTGGCCGCCCACCTCTACCACTCCCCGGTGTGGTATCTGACCCAGGTTCGAGGTCGGCGCGCGGCCCCCAACGACAAGCGCGGATGCGCCCGGCCGGCTCGCGTGAACGATCGGCCGGGCGCGAGTGATTGGGCTCCGGAGATCAGGCCTCGCCGAGGTGCTTCCGGAGCCCCGGGATGACGTCGCCGTCCCAGCCGCCGTCGTTGGACTCGAAGTCCTTCGGGCCGGTGAAGCCGCTCTCGAACAGGTGGAGGTCGGTGCCGCCGTCCTCGCGCGGGACGAGCGTCCACTCGGTGCGCAGCACCTGGTCGGCATCCGCGACGGGCACGTCGGGGACGGTCGCCCACGACCAGCACAGGTAGCGCGGTGGCTCGACGGCCTCGATCCGCATCCCGAACCGGCCGCCCTCGCTGGGCCACACCCACCAGCCGGCGGCGCCCGGCCGGATGTCGATGTCGGAGGAACCCGCCCACCAGGCACCCAGCTCGGCGGGGTCGCTGAACGCGCGCCAGACCCGCTCGATCGACGAGGTGAGTGCGTAGGTCCGGCGGATGCCGGCCTCGAACGGCTCGGCGGCGACGTGCTGAGCCAGCTCCGCGAGCTCCGAGAGCCAGCCCTCGGTGTTGCTCCAGCGCGAAGCCTCGACCGCGAAGCCCGACTCACGCAGGTGGAGGCGGGTCCCACCGCCGGCCAGCGGCTCCAGGCGGAACTCGACCAGTGTCGACCCGTCGTCGACGGACTTGCCCACGTCGCCCCAGCGCCACGCCAGCCTCGTGATCGGTTCGACGACCTCTGTGCGGACCGGGACCCGGCCGTGCCCCTCCCATTCGAACCACCCGTCCGCGCCCGGCCGGAGCACGAGATGGGCGCTCTGGCCGAACCACGCACCCAGCTCCGCGTCGTCGGTGATGGCGCGCCACATCCGCTCCGGCGTGGCCCGGAAGTCGAGCTGCCGCTCGATGGCGGGGATGGTCGTCGTGATCATGTCAGTCCTCTCCGAGGTGGCGGCGCAG
>DATDJA010000441.1:0-7321 GCA_036520795.1 Candidatus Limnocylindrales bacterium | reverse complement strand
GGGCTTCGAGGCGTCCCGCTACGAGCTCCTCGCGTTCACCGACGGCGATCGCCAGTTCCGCATCGGGGACCTTGGGCGCCTCACCGCGCGGCTGATCGAGCCGGACCGGCCCGACGTCGTCGTCGGCTATCGGATCAAGCGCGCCGACCCGATCATCCGCGTCGTCTACGCCCGCACCTACAAGCTCGCCAACCGCATCTTCTTCGGCCTCAAGGTCAGGGACGTCGACTGCGCCTGCAAGCTGTTCCGCCGCGAAGCGCTGGAGGGCGTCCGGGTCGAATCGGGCGGCGCGTTCTTCTCCGCGGAGCTGCTGATCAAGATCCAGGCGGCCGGCCGATCCGTCGCCCAGGTCGGCGTCCCGCACTACCCACGCACGGCGGGGTCGCCGACGGGCGCCAAGCCGTCGGTCATCGGGCGCGCCGTGAAGGACTTCTGGAGCCTGCGCCTGCGGATGTGGGCGAACCGGCAGCGCGCCGGGCGCCGCGGCCGGCCGATCCTGGGCGAGTAGTCCGCGAGAGCGGCGCCTAGCTCGAGGAGGCGCCGCCGCGCTGATCGGCGTCGGGATCGAGCGAGTTCACGAACTCACGGAAGATCGCGAGGCGGGTCTGGTCCAGGACCTCGTCCGTCGACTCCGGGTCGGCGGGCTTCCGGCGTCGCGTCGCGGTCGCGCCGGCCTCCTCGCCCTCTTCGTCCTCGTCGTCGTCCTCGTCGGGCACCGTGGCCGCGCGGTCGAGGACGTCCGCGGCCGCGAACACCGGGACGCCGAGCCGCACGGCAAGCGCGATCGCGTCCGACGGCCGGGCGTCGATCTCGTGCCGGTCGCCGCGACGGCTGAGCTCGAGCCGGGCGTGGTAGGTCTCGTCGGCGAGGTCGGTGATGACGATCCGCTCGATGGTCACGCCCAGCGTGGTCAGGACGGTCGCGAACAGGTCGTGGGTCAGCGGGCGCTCCGGCGTCAGCCCCTGGAGCTTCATCGCGATCGCGCTGGCCTCCCAGGGGCCCACCCAGACCATCAGCAGGCGGGTGGCGTCGACCTCGCGCAGGACGAGGACGTGGCGGCCGGTCGGCATGTGCACCCGCACGCTCTCGACGATCATCTCGATCTCGGAGCCGCGGTCGCCGTCCATGCGCCGATTATCCCACGCGGTCAGGTGGCGAGGGCGGGCGTGGGCTGGCGGCGGAGCCGGAACGGCAGGGCCATCAGCACGCCCGCGAGGAAGCCGGTCACGTGGGCGAAGAACGCCACGCCCGTCTCGCCGCCGGCACCGATCCAGCCGATCGCGTCGAGCAGGTTGAGCGCGAACCAGAACCCGAGCACGAGCACGGCCGGGACCGCGATCAGCTGGTAGAACAGCCCGAGGAACACGAGCGACTGGATCCGCGCCCCGGGGAACAGGACGAGGTAGGCGCCCAGGACCGCCGAGATC
Source organism: Candidatus Limnocylindrales bacterium (assembly GCA_036520795.1). Taxonomy (GTDB): domain Bacteria; phylum Chloroflexota; class Limnocylindria; order Limnocylindrales; family CSP1-4; genus CAIXZV01. Next base: position 5,894 of record DATDJA010000441.1, on the reverse strand, counting down.
GCGCCCGACGCCCCGATCATCGGGACGTCCGACGACATGTCGACGGCGACCTGGCCCGCGACCGCGGCGAGGCCGCCGACCAGGTAGAACACGAGGAACATCGGCCGCCCGAGCCAGTCCTCGACGTTGTTGCCGAAGATCCACAGGTACAGCATGTTGCCGAGCAGGTGCCACCAATCGGCGTGCAGGAAGATGCTGGTCAGGACGCCCAGGACCGGCAGCGACAGCCAGTGCCCCGTGCGGGCCGCCTCCGCCACGTCGGCAGGCACGGCCCCGTAGCTCGTCAGGAAATCACCCAGCCCCTGGTCACCGCCCTGGGCCAGCACCACCAGCTCCCAGGCGAACACGCCGCAACACAAGGCGATGAGCGTGAGGGTGACGACGGGGGTGCGGCGGGTCGGGTTGGCGTCACGAAGCGGGATCACCGTCGACCGCCGCCGGTCAGTTCTTCGGCTTCTTCGTGGGCTTGGGCGTCTTGGCCGGCGCCTTGGTCGGCTCCGCGCTGGGCGACGCGACCGGCGTCTCCTCGGGGGCCTCCTCGAGCAGCGCGCTGCTCAGACCCTTGCTCGAGATCCACCACAGGGTCGGGGGGGCCTCCGGGTCCGCCGCCGGCAGGACGAAGAGGCCCTGGAGGTCGGACCACTCGTCGGCGTCGCCGGAGACCTGGTACTGGCCGAGGTACCTGCCGTCGGACTTCTGGAACGCGACGATCCGGTGGTTGATGGCATCGAACGCGTACAGGGCGCCGATGCGCTTGTTCGGATCGCCGTTCGCGAGAACGGGCGCCGCGAGCATCGTGTAGTCGCTCGTCGGGCGGAGCTGCGTGTCCGCCGGCGGGTCCGCCTTCCAGGTCGTGGCGGGGATGAGGCGCCCGACCTGGCCGTTCTCGGCGGCGTAGATGTCGCCGTCGATGAGCAGGTCGGTGATGCCGTCGATCGGCCGGTTGGTCGGCAGGCGGGCGTTCCCGCCACGCGGAAATCGGTTCCCATCGCTCGCCGTCGCGAACACCATGACGTTCTGCTCCGACGGGTCGACGACGTACAGGTTGTAGAGCGCCGCGTTGAAGTTGGCGACGAACGTCGCGATGTCCTTGATGTCGTCGCCCCACGACGCGGAGTCCACGACCGGGATCCGGACCAGCGTGCCGCGGCCGGAGTTGCCGACCGGCCGCCAGCGCCAGAGCGTGTTCTTGCTGTCCAGGATCAGCACGTCCGGCCCGCCGAGCGCGAGCAGCTTCGGGTCGGCGACGCGCCCCGAGGACGTCCGCTGACCCGTCTTCGCGATCGCGGTCGCCGTCTTCTTGGCCAGGTCGATACGCCACACGGTCTTGTTGGCGGTGTCGAGGACATACGGCGCGCCGTCGTCGCCGCGGACCAGCGCGGCCAGCTCGACCGGCTTGTCCGCCGGGAACGTGTACATCGGCGTCGACTTGACCCGGGTCACGCCGTACAGCCGGTCGAGGCCCTTGAGGGCGGTCGCCCGCAGCGGAGCGATCTGCTCGATCGGGTAGCCGGCCGTCTCCGCCTCGCCGAGCTGCTGGTAGGCCGAGTTGAGGAGCTCGAGGGCGCGGCCCGGATCGTTGGCGATGAGATCCACCCCGGGGCCGCTCACGCTGGCCAGGGCTGCCTTGGCGGTCTCAAAGGCGCTCTGCGCGGCGTTCAGCGACTTGATCGCGTTGGTTGGCGTGCGCTGGCCCCCGACGGCATACACGCCGATCACGAGGGCGCCAGCCACCGCGACGAACGCCAGCAGCGCCACCGCGGCGCGTCGTTGCATCTCCATGCGCGACGCGGTCGGCGTCACCTTGCGCGAAGCGGACTTGCGCCTGGGCATGAGGTCCTGCAGCCGCCAGATCGCCCGCTCAAAGCCGTTGCCGGCGGCGCTGCGAGCCCGCGTTGCGCCGGCCCCGATCGCCGCCGCGCTCGCGGTGACCGTGTCAGCGAGCGGGATGGGCGACTTGTCGGGCGCTCCCGCGAGCGGCTCCGCCGGCCGGACCGGGACGAGGGACTTGGCCTTGTGCGTCGCGCCGACCTCGTTGGCCTCGAAGGCGAGGGCGCCGTCGCTGCCCTTGCCATCGGCCGCGACGAACCGCGCGTGGAGGTGTTCGATCGCCGACTGCGGGTGCAGCGTGACCAGCGCGTCCTTGAGCGCGTCGGTCCCGATCTTGGCCACGATGTTGGCCGACACGAGGCACAGCGAGTCGCCGACCGAGAGCTCGCCCCGCCAGACCTCGGGCACGAGCTCCTCGACCGGGAGGCCGCGGTCGCGATTGGGGTCGGGGAGTGTCGACAACCGCGCCTGGCGGATCAGGTAGGCCTCCGCCGGGCCGACCGTCGCCACGTACAGCTCCCGGCCACGAACGACCGCCACGGCCACGCCGATGGGGCCTCCGTCGTCGCCCGTGTGGCCCATCCCGTACCGGTCGCGCTGGTGGGCCAGCCGCTTGTTGGCGACCCCCATCACCTTGGTCAGGCACTGGCGGATGCCCGCGGACTCGTCGTAGTAGTACTCGTTGCGGATCGTGTCGGCGATCATCCGCGTCGCCTCGCGAGCGCGGTTGCCCGTGGTCCGGGACGTGACCAGCAGGTACAGGTTGCCCTTGGTACGCGCCACGGAGCCGACGGACGGCTCGACGACCACGATGGCGTCGGGCGAGTCGGCGAGCTGGTCCTGCTCGGTGACGGCACCGAGCTTCAGCTGGAGGCGGACGGCCAAGAAACGAGCCTCATGGGTGGAGCGACGCGCGTCGGCATACGGCGGTGACGGGACGGAATCCCGTCGGCCCGTCGGCGGGAGTCCGGATTATACGCGTGGGCTCCCGCTCGGCCCGGGCGGGCCTCCGGGCCCGATCCGCAGGCGCAGCTCGCGTGCCCGCGAGCCCCCTGGAGCGGCCGCGAACGCCGCCAGGAGCTCGAGCGCGCGCATCCGCAGCTCTGCCGCCACGATCGGCTCGTCGACGCCCACGACCAGCGCATCCGGCTCCACGCGCTCTAGCCGGCAGGCACCGACGGCCGGCGGCACCCGCTCCGCGACGATCGCGTCCCAGGTCGCGATGGCTCGGGCGAACCGGAGCTCCGCCTCGAGGCCCAGCTGGCGGGCGGCGTCGGGCAGCAGGTCGCCGACGCGGTCGGGGCGCCGGCGCCGCTGCAGGGACTCGCGGTCGGGGCCTGTCATCGCACGGTCCTATCGCCCGGGCTCGAGGCGCGAGGTGGCGTCGGCCGCCACCGTGACCGCCCACGCGGTGCCGACCGAGCGGAGCGCAGGGTCCAGGTCCTCGAGCGTGGTCGTCGTCACGAACGCCTGCGGGAGCGCTGCGATCCGGCGCACGAGGTGCGCGCGGCGCTCGGGGTCGAGCTCGGAGAACACGTCGTCGAGCAGGAGCAGCGGCGGGCGGCCGTCGAGGGCCGTGAGCAGGTCCAGCTCTGCGAGCTTGAACGCGAGGATCGCGGTCCGCTGCTGCCCGCGCGAGGCGAACGACGCCAGCGGGCGTCCGCTCATCTCGAACACGAGGTCATCCCGATGCGGGCCGATGAGCGTGGTGCCGTTCCACACCTCCTTCTCGGCCGTCTCGGCGAGCCGGCGGGCGAGGGCGTCGCGTGCCGACTCACCCGGCAGCTGCGGTGCGTTGGTCGCGTAGCTCACCACGAGCCGCCCGGCGGCCGCCTCGTCGGGCGCGATCTCGGCGTGGGCGGCCGCGAGGGGCTCCGCGAGCGCATCGAGCAGGCGCTGCCGCTCGGCGCGGACGGCGCCGCCGGCGTCGAGCAACGTGACGTCCCAGAACCGGAGCTCCGCCCGGGTCGCCTGCTCCTCGCGGATCAGCCGCAGCAGCCCGTTCCGCTGCTGGAGGGCCCGCCCGTACGTCGCGAGATCACGCAGGTAGGCGGGCGACCGCTGTCCGGCCAGGCGGTCGAGGGCGTCGCGGCGCAACGACGGCGAGCCGGCCACGAGCAGCATCTCCTCGGGCGCGAACATCACGGTCCGCAGGACGCCGACGAGCGATGCGGCACGGCGGGCGACCCCGTTGACGCGGATCCGCTTGCGGGCGCCGCCGGTGGCCGTCCGCACGAGCGCGACCTCGACCGTGTCGCGGGCGCCGACGTCCGTGTCCGGCTCGCCGACCCGGGCCTCCACGCGGGCCAGCTCCTGGCCCCAGCGCACGAGCTCACCGTCGGCAGTCGTGCGATGGGAGCGGCCCCAGGCGGCGAGGACGATCGCCTCGAGCAGGCTCGTCTTGCCGGCGGCGTTCGGCCCCCAGACCAGCTGCGGGCCTGGCGGGAAGACGGCGTCGAGCTCCGCATAGCCGCGAAGGTCGCGGACCGAGAGTCCGAGCAGGATCGGCGCCATGCGCCCGCTCCCCGTGGCCTCGACGCCGGAGGCGCTCGACGGTGCGTCCGTGGGCGTTGCCCGCAGGACGTCCGTCAGGAGGTCGTCCGGACGGGCATCACGACGTGGACGTAGGCATCATCGCCCACCGGTCGGAACACGCCCGGCGACAGCGGGCCGTTGAGCTCGAGCGCGAACCGGTCGGCCTGCACGTTGCCCAGGACGTCGTTGAGATAGCGCGCGTTGAAGGCGATCGTGGTCGCGTCGCCCTCGATCGAGGCCTCGACGTCGCCCGTGTAGTCGCCCACGTCGGCCGTCGCGGTCACGACAACCCCGCCGTCGTCGCCGCCCACCTGGAGCTTGACGATGTTGGCCGACGAGCTGGCGATCAGCGCCGCCGGGCGGACGGCCCGCAGGAGCTCCTCGCGGTCGAGCTCGGCCCGCGTGGCGTGCGTGGCCGGCAGGACCGTCTGGTAGTTCGGGAACTGGCCGTCGATCAGGCGCGAGACGAGGTCGATCCCCTCGAGGTGGAACAGGACCTGGTTGCGCGCCTGGGCGAGCACGAGCTCCACCGGGTCATCGGTGTCGGAGAGGATCCGCGCCAGCTCGCCGAGCGCCCGGGCGGGGATCACGACGGACGCCGCCTCGACCGCGTCCAGGACCTCGATCGTCCGGACCGCGATGCGGTAGTTGTCGGCGGCCGCGAGGGTGAGCTTGCTGCCCTCGAACTTGGCCAGCACGCCGGTCAGGATGGGCCGCGCCTCGTCGCTGGCGGCGGCAAAGATCACCTCTTCCAGCGCCTGCTTGAGCACCTTCTGCGAGACGCGCGTCGTCGGGCGCTCGCCCGCCGTCTGGATCGTCGGGAACTCGTCGGCGTCGATGCCCTTCACGTGCGTCGCGAACCGTCCGCAGCGCAGGTGGAGCGTGTCGGCGCCCTGGAGCTCGAGGTCCACCTTCTCGGATGCCGGCAGCGAGCCGACGAGGTCGGTCAGCAGCCTGGCCGGGACCGTGGTGGCCCCGTCCGTCTCGATCTTGCCCGGCACCCAGTAGGTGATGCCGATCTCGAGGTTGGTCGCCGTGAGCTTGAGGCCGGCGTCCTCCGTCCGCAGCAGGACGTTGGCGAGCACGGGCAGGGTGCTCCGGCTGGAGACCGCGCGCGACACGACCGACAGGCCGCGGGCGAGGTTCTCCTGCATCACCGAGAGTTTCACGTAGGTTCTCTCCAGCATCTTCTCTGGGCGGGCGAGCCTCGCGCGGCCCCGTCGACCGGCTCCCGGTGTGACGGCGAAGGGCTTGTTCCGCGAACTGCCGGCAGGTGGAATGATCAGCCTATCTTCTCATCCCGTCATCACCGTCATCATGCCGTGGATTCGGTGGATGCCAACGCTCAATCGTGCGGTCGCGGACCGTGGATGACCCACCGCCGATCGTGGACCCGGACGGGCGTCTCGGGGATGGGACCGGGGTTCGAGGGTGGACGGTCAAAGCCTGGCGCGCGGCAATGTCCACCGACCCTTCCGAATCGCCCGATTCTTCCCCGAAGCCATCCCCGGTTCCGGGTGTCGCCGTCC
>DATDJA010000440.1:0-4079 GCA_036520795.1 Candidatus Limnocylindrales bacterium | reverse complement strand
GCTGAAGCGCGCCGCGCCCTCCCGGTCCAGGCCGGCGAACAGGGCGGCCGAGATCGAGATCCCCGATCGGCTCACGCCGGGGATGAGCGCCAGGGCCTGCGCGATGCCGATGCCGAGCGAGCCCCGGAACGTCAGGTCGCCAAGCCGGTGCGTCCGCGGCCCCAGCCGGTCCGCAAGCCACAGGATCGCCGCCCCGATCAGGAGCATCACCGCGACGAGGCCCGCCTGGCGGACGGCGTCCTCGATCAGGTCGTTGAACAGCAGCGCGGCGATGATCGCGGGCACGGTCGCGATCGCGATCAGCCACGCGAGCCGCCGGTACGGGTCGCCCTCGAACGAGCGGTCGCGGAGCGCGGCGAACCCGGCCGGCACGAGCCGGAGCCAGTCCTCGCGGAAGTACACGAGCAGCGCACCCAGCGTCCCGGCGTGGAGCACGACCGAGAACGCGAGCGACTCGAGGAACGGGTCGTCCCAGCCGAACAGGTACGGAACCAGGATCAGGTGACCGGACGACGAAATGGGCAGGAACTCGGTGAGCCCCTGGACGACGCCCATAACGACGGCCTGAAAGATCTGCTCCACGACGACCTCAGGCTAGTCCGGTCGACCTCGGTGAACGGACCCTAGCGGATGAACAGGGGCGCCAGCACCAGCGAGATCGTGGCGAGCAGCTTGACCAGGACGTGAAGCGACGGGCCGGCCGTGTCCTTGAACGGATCGCCGACCGTGTCGCCGACGACGGCCGCCGCGTGGGCCTCGGAGCCCTTGCCGAGCACGTTGCCCTGGTCGTCCTTGAGGTGGCCCGACTCGATGTACTTCTTGGCGTTGTCCCACGCGCCGCCGCCGTTGTTGAGGACGGTAGCGAGCAGGACGCCCGAGATCGTCCCGACCATCAGCATGCCGGCGACCGCCTCGAAGCCGAGCACGACCCCGATGATGATCGGCGTGGCGACGGCGACGAGACCGGGCGCGACCATCTCGCGCAGGGCGGCACGGGTCGTGATGTCCACGACGCGGGCGTAGTCCGGGCGCTGGGTGTAATCCATGATCCCGGGCATCTCGCGGAACTGGCGCCGGACCTCGACGATGATCGACTGGGCCGTCGTGCCCACCGCGCGGATCGCGAGCGAGCTGAAGAAGTACACGAGCATCGCCGCCAGCAGCGCCGCGATGAACACGTTGACGTTGGCGAGGTTGACCGAGTCGAGCAGCGCTGCGCCCGGGACCCCTGCCTCGATGCGGCGGCCCTGGATCAGATTGATCTTGTCGATGTAGGCGGAGAACAGCAGGAACGCGGCCAGCGACGCCGAGGCGATCGCGTAGCCCTTGGTCAGGGCCTTGGTCGTGTTGCCCACGGCGTCGAGGCGATCGGTGATCTCGCGAGCACCCTGCTCGGCGCGGCTGAACTCGGCGATACCGCCCGCGTTGTCGGTGATCGGCCCGAACGTGTCCATGGCCAGGATGTAGGCCGTGGTCATCAGCATGCCCATCGTCGCAACGGCGGTCCCGAAGATGCCACCGACGTTGACGCCCGTGGCGGAGTACAGACCGGCCTGGTTGCCGAGCCAGTAGCTGAGGAACAGCGCGATGCTGATCGTCACCGCGGTGACGAGGGTCGTCTCGAAGCCGACCGCCGTGCCGCTGATGATGTTGGTGGCCGGGCCGGTCTTCGACGCCTCGGCGATCTCGCGCACCGGGCGGAACGAGCCCGCGGTGTAGAACTGCGTGATGTAGACGAACGCCACGCTCGTCGCGAGGCCGACGACGCCGGCCGCGAAGAAGTAGGTCCAGGTGGGCAGGCCACCGGTGCCGGTGCCGCCGTTGGTCTGCATCATGATCGCCGTCACGAAGGCGAGCCCGATCGCGGACAGCAGGGTCGTGACCCAGTAGCCGCGATTGAGCATGTTCATCGGGTCCTCGGTCTCCTTCCCGCGCACGAAGAAGATCGCGACGATCGTGGCCAGCAGGCCGAACGCGCGGATGACGAGCGGGAAGAAGATCCAGGCCTCGGGGTTGGGCCAGCCGGCGGCGACCGCGATCGAGTAGACCGCGACGCCCAGGATCATCGCGCCGATGTTCTCGGCGGCGGTCGACTCGAACAGGTCCGCCCCGCGGCCGGCGCAGTCGCCGACGTTGTCCCCAACGAGGTCCGCGACCACGCCCGCGTTGCGGGGGTCGTCCTCGGGGATGCCCTTCTCGACCTTGCCCACGAGGTCCGAGCCGACGTCCGCGGCCTTGGTGTAGATACCGCCGCCCAGCTGAGCGAACAGCGCGACGAACGAGGCGCCGAACCCGAAGCCGACGATCAGGAAGGGAGCCTGCGCCACGGTCACGTCGCCGACGACCGTGTCGTAGAGCGTGAAGATGCCCCACACGCCCAGCAGCGAGAGGGCGACCACGAGGAACCCGGAGACCGCCCCGCCGCGCATCGCGACCTGGACCGCCTCGACGAGGCTGCGACGGGCCGCGGAGGCGGTCCGGACGTTGGCCTTGACGGCGACGAACATGCCGATGATCCCCGACGCCATCGAGCACGCTGCGCCAACCAGGAACGCGAACGCGGTCATGATGCCGATCGGGAGGCCGGCAAAGGCGCCCCACTCGGGGTTGGTCAGCTCCGGCACGTCCGCGACCGCGGGCGTTTCGACCAGCGTGATGACGATGCCAATGATCACGGCCGCGAACACGGCGATGATGGCGATCGTCGTGTACTGGCGCCGGATGAAGGCGACCGCACCCTCGAGAATCGTGCCGGCGACGTCCTGCATGGCGTCCGTGCCCTGGTCACGCGACAGCACGTCGCGCGCGAGGTAGATCGCGAACAGGATCGCGATGATGCCCGCGACCGGGATGATCCAGTAGAGCGCGTCGGCCATCAGAGTTTGCAGAGCCTCCTACGGGGATTCGAGACGCCGGTGATCTGGTGTGCGGGACCTCGCCGGGTCGCGGGGCGGGCGGTCTGAACGAGCGCAGCGGCTCGCGTGACGAGGGAGGGCAATTACCGGCGGGGGCTCGGAACGCAGGGGAACCCGCGCGTCGGCAGGCGAGAGTGTATGCGTGGGCGTTGACGGGGGTCAAACGCAGGAACGGGCCGCGGGACCGCGTTGGACCCGACCCTCCCTATACTCCCCGCTCGTGGACCAACGATCCAATTTCGGATGTCTCGTCGAAGTCGCCGAGACCCTGATCCTCACGCTCATCATCTTCTTCGTCATCCAGAACTTCATTGCCCAGCCCTACCAGGTCCAGCAGAACTCGATGGAGCGGACCCTCGAGCCCGGGCAATACGTGCTGGTGGACAAGCTCACCCCGCGCTGGGACTCGTACAGTCGCGGTGATGTCGTGGTGTTCAACCCGCCCGCCACCTGGACCTCCGACCCGACACCGTTCATCAAGCGCGTCATCGGCCTCCCGGGCGACATGGTGGCCGTCAAGGAAGACGGCCTCGTGTACATCAACGACACGCCCCTCGACGAGCCCTACACGTTCGCGAACGACGCCGGCGTCCACGAGCCGACGACGGCCCTTGACGAGCAGAGCTGGGTGGTCCCGGCGGGGCAGCTGTTCGTCATGGGCGACCACCGCCAGCGATCGGCCGACTCGCGGGTGTTCGGCCCGATCAGCACGTCGGACGTGATCGGTCGGGCGTTCCTGCGCTACTGGCCGATCTCGACCGTCGGCATCCTTCAGACGCCCTCGTACCCGGGCGTGCCGAGCGCCACGGGCGCCGCGCCGAAGCCAGGGTCGTCCGACCCCGACCTCCAGTCCGCGGCGCCCTGACGCCCCGGGCCGAGCCGATGCCGTGACGCCCCTGCTGGTCGCGCTCGCCGGACTCGTGGCCGTCGGCGGCATCGTCGCCGTGAGCGCCCGTGAGCCACGGTTCGCCGTCCTGGGCGTGATCATCGCGCTGGTCGGCGCCGGCTACGTTGCGGACCCACTGCCCAGCCTCGCCGCGCTCGCCGCTCGCCTCACCGGCGCCGTGCTCGGCGGCTACCTCATCTGGGTCGCACTGCGACGCGCGCCGGCGCAGACCGCGGGCTGGCACGTCGGCTGGCCTGGCGCCGTGGCGCTCGCTGCCG
>DATDJA010000439.1:0-2042 GCA_036520795.1 Candidatus Limnocylindrales bacterium | reverse complement strand
GCGCGCGTGATCACCGGGGGCATCGCCCCTCGCTCCACGAGGAGCTCGGCGGTCCGGACCTTGATGGCATTGACGATGGCCACGTTGCCGACCGTGGACGCCGGGCCGACCGGCGTGTCGAGGCCCGCGATCGTCACCGTCGCGTCGGCGGCCGGCGAGCAGACGTCGAGGACCAGGTCGGCCTCGTCCATCAGCCGTCCGCCTGCCTCGGCATCGGGCTCGCCCGACATGGACTGGGCGACCGAGGTCACCGCGATCACCCGCAGGCCCCGGCGCCGGGCCCCACGGGCCATTTCCACCGGGACGGCGGTGTGGCCGCTGGCCGAGAACACGATCATCACGTCCCGCGGCCCGAACCGGAAGTTGGACAGGATGACCTCGGCGAGACCGGGGGTCCGCTCGATGAACATGGCCTGACGCTGGCCGTTCGCCCCGACGACCTGGGTGTGGAACGTCATCGACAGTTCGACGATCGGGTTGAAGCCAGGGTACGAGCCGTAGCGGGGAAACATCTCCTCGACAGGGATCCGGGAGTGCCCCGTCCCGAACAGGTGGACCAGCCCGTCCGACGCGATGGCCTCGGCGCACCAGCGGCTGGCGGTCTCGATGCCGTCGGCCTGCGTCGTCGCGACTCGGTCCAGGACGGCCGCGGCCTCCGCGAACCAGGTCGTGGCGGCGGAATGTCCCGCCGTTCTGGCGGCGGTCACGCGCCGACCGCCGCGGGCACGCCGGCCGGCACCGACTCCCAGTGGCCGCTGTGGATCGAGCGGTAGGCGGCGTCGAGGATGGCGTTGACCGCGTAGCCGTCGCGGAACGTCTCGCGTGGCGCTCGGCCTTCACGGAGGCTCTCGACGACGTCGCGCATCATCGCGTCGTGGCCGTGGACGTGGGTCTCGTCCGGCACGGGGTAGACCCAGCCGGTGTCCTGGTCGGTCTTCTCCGCGACGTAGCCCGCCGGCCGTTCGATGAACGCCCGGATCGTCGATGCGCTGATGTCCGAGACCATGCGGCCGGCGTCGCCGTAGACCTCGAACCGGCCCTCGAGCCCGCCCTTCGAGGACCACGACACGTCGCACGTCGCCACCCGGTCGTCGGCGAACCGGATCAGCATCACGGCGTTGTCCTCGGCGCTGGTCCGGTCACCGTGGACGAGCGTCGCCCCCCAGGCGAACACGTCGCGCACCGGGACGTCCTTGCCGAACAGGTAGCGGGCGCATTCGGCGCCGTGGGCCGCCATGTCGAGCAGCGCGCCGCCGCCCGCGAGCTCCGCGTCCCAGAAGTGCGGCGCGTGCGGGCCGCTGTGGCCCTCGCGGGCGCGGAACGTGGTCACCCGGCCGATCGCCCCGGCCTCGACCATCTCGCGCATCCGGATCGTGTCGCTGTTGTAGACGACGTTCTCGAGGTAGGCGTTGAACACGCCTGCGTCCTCGACCAGGCGCAGCATCTCCGCGGCCTCGGTCCCGTTCCGGCCCAGGGGCTTGGTGCAGGCGACCGCCTTGCCGGCTGCGGCGGCGGCCCGGACGGCCTCGATGTGCAGGTGGTTGGGCAGGGAGACGACGACGAGGTCGACGGCGGGGTCTGCGCAAACCTCCTCGATGGTCGCGAGAGGCCGGCTGCCGAAGCGGGCGGCGAACGCCTCGCGGCGCTCCGGGCCGGCCCCGTAGTTGGCGGCGACGCGGACCGCGGGCACGTAGCGCAGGCCGTGCGCGTGGAACTCGCCGATGAACCCGGAGCCGAGCATCCCGACCCCGATCTCGCGCATCAGTAGCCGCTGTCCACGCCGGCCGACGCGAGCGGCGCGTCGCCGGCCTTGCGGGCGCGGAAGTCGAGGATGATCGCCTCGGTCGCCGTGGCGCCGATCCGCGTCACGCCGAGCTCCATGACCGCGAGCAGCGCATCGAGGGTGCGGACGCCGCCGGCGGCCTTGACCCCGACGTGGGGCGAGGTGTTGGCGCGCATCAGGCGCAGGTCGTCGTGGGTCGCCCCGGACGGCGCGAATCCCGTGCTGGTCTTGACGAAGTCGCCACCCGCGGCCTCGGTCA
>DATDJA010000438.1:0-2835 GCA_036520795.1 Candidatus Limnocylindrales bacterium | reverse complement strand
GGCTCGGGCTGCCGCCGGATCCCGAGCTCTCGCGCTGGCACCGGTACGCGTTCCTCACGACCAGGCCGCCGGCGCTCCACGACCCGGCGGACCCGATGCCCGCCACGACCCGCCCGATCCGGCCGGTGGCCGCCGACGAGTCGCTCGCGGCCGTACCCGGCTGGGTGGACTCGACCGCGCGGACGCGCGTGTGCGTGACGATGGGCACGATGCCGCTCGCGAGCCAGGCCGTGCTGCCCTGGGTCGCCGACGCGTTCTCCGGCCTCGACGCGGAGGTGGTCGTGGCGCTCGGTCCCGCGACGGACCCATCCCTGCTCGGCACGCCGCCCGACAACGTCCGGCTCGTACCCTACGTGCCGATGTCCCGCCTCCTCCCGACCTGTGCGGCGGTGGTCTTCCATGCCGGGTCCGGCACGATGCTTGCGGCGCTCTCGGCCGGCGTCCCGCTCGTGCTCCTGCCGGTGGGCGCCGACCAGCCGGACAACGCCGAGCGCTGCGCGGCCGCGGGCGTGGGGATCGTCGTCGGCCCCGAGGTGCGTGACGCGGCGTCCGTCCGCGCGGCGGTGGAGCGCGTGCTCGGGAGCGCCTCCTTCAGCGAGGCGTCGCGGCGCGTGCGGCTGGAGATCGCCGGGATGCCAGAGCCCGCGACGGTCCTCCTCGAGGTCGAACGACTCGCGGATTCGGGCGATCGGCCGGTGTCCGGATGAAATCGAACATGCGTACCAAACCGACCCGGAACCTGCTAGACTCCCGGCGATGACCGACGACGGCCTCAGCCTCCTCGCGGCCGGCGCCACCGAACCCGACGAACTCGTCGTCGAGGGGTCGCTGCGCCCGCGGACGCTCGACGAATACATCGGCCAACGGGAGGTCAAGGCGAGCCTCGACGTCCTGCTCCAGGCGGCCAAGGGGAGGGGAGAGGCGGCCGATCATGTCCTCCTCTACGGCCCGCCCGGTCTGGGCAAGACGACGCTCGCCACGATCATCGCCCGAGAGCTCGGCGTGAACGTCCGTTACACGAGCGGCCCGGCGGTCGAGCGAGCCGGAGACCTGGCCGCGATCCTGACCGCACTCGATGAGCGGGACGTCCTGTTCATCGACGAGATCCACCGGCTGAACCGCGCGGTCGAAGAGATCCTGTACCCGGCGATGGAGGACTTCGCGCTCGACGTGATGATCGGCAAGGGCCCGAGCGCGCGGAGCCTGCGCCTGAGCCTCAAGCCGTTCACCGTCGTCGGTGCGACGACCCGGGCCGGCCGGATCAGCGGGCCGCTCCGCGATCGCTTCGGCATGACCTACCGCCTCGACTTCTACGGCGAGGACGAGCTGACGGCGATCGTTCGGCGGTCGGCGGGGATCCTGGGGGTCGAGGTGGACGCCGATGCCGCGCGGCTGATCGCCAAGCGTGGTCGAGGCACGCCGCGCATCGTCAACCGGCTGCTCCGCCGGGTCCGCGACCATGCCGAGGTCCACGGCGATGGCCGGATCCACGAGCAGGCCGTCGCGGAGGCGATGGTCGTGCTCGACATCGACGACCTGGGCCTCGACACCACGGACCGCAAGCTGCTGGCCGCGATCGTGCAGAAGTTCGGGTCGGGGCCGGTCGGCGTCCAGGCCCTCGCCGCCGTGCTCGCTGAGGAGGTCGAGACCATCGAGGACGTGTACGAGCCGTTCCTGCTCCGGCTCGGCTTCCTGGACCGCACGCCACAGGGCCGGATCGCGACGGAGGGCGCCCGGCAGCACCTCGCGGCGCTGGGCTACGAGATCCCGCCGCCGCGGCGCGCCGAGCCCGACATGCCGGCGTTCTGGGACGACGTTCCATCGACCTGACCGTGGACAGCCTCGAGCCGTTCGGCCGCGTCCTGATCGTGATCGGTCTCGTCATCGCCGCCGCCGGGGCCGTGATGGCGTTCGGATCGCGGATCCCGGTGCTGGGTCACCTGCCGGGCGACATCACGATCAAGGGCGACAACGTGACGATCTTCATCCCGCTGGGCACCATGCTCGTGGTCTCGATCGTGGCCTCGGTCGTCCTCAGCCTCCTGGCGCGGCGCTGACGTGACCGGCGCGGCAACCTTCGAGGTGCTCGCACCGCCGCCCGGCGACGGCTCGACCCGGGCGCGACTCGGCCGCCTCACGCTCCCGCATGGCGTCGTCGAGACGCCGCAGTTCATGCCGGTGGGGACGAACGCGACGGTCAAGGCGCTCCACCCCGACGAGGTCGCGGACGCCGGCGCGACGATCCTCCTCGCCAACACGTACCACCTGTACCTGCGCCCGGGCCACGAGCGGATCGAGCGGCTCGGCGGGCTGCACATGTTCATGGGCTGGGACCGGCCGATCCTCACCGACTCCGGCGGTTTCCAGGTCGTCTCGATGGGCGACCTGCGGGTGATCGACGACGAGGGGGTGACGTTCAAGAGCCATCTCGATGGGTCGACCCACCGGTTTACGCCCGAGCACTCGATCGCGGTCCAGCAGGCGCTCGGGCCCGACATCGCCGTCGCCTTCGACCAGCCGGTGTTCCCGAGCTCACCGCGAGCGGTCGTCGAGGACGCGATGCACCGGACGCACCGCTGGGCCGAGCGCTCGCTCGAGGCCCATACGCGGACCGATCAGGCGCTGTTCGGGATCGTCCAGGGCGGCCTGGACCCCGCGCTGCGTGAGGAGTCGGCCCGGTTCATCGCCGCGCTGCCCTTCGACGGCATCAACATCGGGGGCCTCGCTGGCGACGAGACGCCCGAGGAGCGCAACCGCACGCTGGACGAGACCGTCCCGTACCTCGACGGCGACCCGCGGCCGCGGTACCTGATGGGCCTCGGTTCGCCGCTCGAC